>JAUIGT010000352.1 GCA_030432615.1 Verrucomicrobiia bacterium | reverse complement strand
CGCCGGACAGGCCGCCAAGGCGGACGAACTGGCGGAAGCGCTGGAGGTGTTTCGGCCCGAGGGATTCCGGGATTTCTCCGAGAGCGACCCCATCGATCTCGGCGCCCTGGTGGAAGTGACCTACCCCGACCGCGCCAAGGCCGCCTTTCTCCTGGCCACGCAGGGCGGCGGGATGATGACCGACTGCGAAGGCGTCACCGTGATGGTAGTCACGCCCGGTGCCCCGATCTTCGGCAAGCTGACGGACAAACGCGCCGGCGACGAGGTGGTCGATCCTCCGATGAGAATCGTCCGGATCTCCTGAAGAAGTCCGACCGGGAATTCCGACCGATCCGTCCGATTCACTCCATGTTTCCGAACAGTCGATCGGATTTCAGGAGAAGCGAACTTCCTCCCCGCTTGCCGGGGAACGCGGAATTGGCGGACTCCTCCTTCCGCCGGCTGTTTCGCCAGACGGGAGGACCTGAGTTTCCCCGTCTCCCGCAATAGCGCGGGTGATTGCCCACCGATGCGATCGTAAGTTACCGGAGATGAAAACCTCCCCTTCATCCCTCCGGACGTTCGCCCTGACCGGTACGATCGCTCTCCTCGCGCCCTCGCTGCGCGCCGAGGAACCGGTCGATTTCTCCCGCGATATCCGGCCCATCCTCAGCGATCGCTGTTTCAAGTGCCACGGTTTCGACGACGAGACCCGCGAAGCCGACCTCGGGCTGCACACCTTCGAGTTCGCCACCGAGGACCTCGGCGGCTACCAGGCGATCAAGCCGGGCGATCCCGACGCCAGCGAGATCATGGTCCGCATGATGACCGACGATCCCGACGACGTCATGCCACCGGCCAAGGCGAACAAGCCGCGACTTTCCCCCGAGGAACTCGACCTCTTTCGCCGTTGGATCGCGCAGGGGGCGAAATACCAGCAGCACTGGGCCTTCGAGAATCCGGTCCAGGCCGATCCGCCGAAGGTCACCGATCCGAAAGTCGCCGTTCGCAACCCGATCGACCAATTCGTCCTCGCACGCCTGGCCGGGGAGAACCTCTCCCCTTCCCCGGAAGCGGAGCCGCACACCCTCATCCGCCGCCTTTCCCTCGATCTCATCGGCCTGCCGCCGACACCGGAGGAAGCCGACGCCTTCGCCCGGGCCTATGCCGCCGAGGGCGAGGCTGCCTATTCGGCCGCCGTCGATCGCCTGCTCGACTCGAAGCACTACGGCGAACGCTGGGCCCGCAAGTGGCTCGACCTCGCCCGCTACGCCGACACCAACGGCTACGAGAAGGACCGACCGCGCAGCATCTGGCCGTATCGCGACTGGGTCATCGATGCCCTCAACGCCGACATGCCCTACGACCGCTTTTCCATCGAGCAACTCGCCGGCGACATGCTCCCGGACGCCACCGTCGATCAGCGCATCGCCACCGGCTTCCACCGCAACACCATGCTGAACGAGGAAGGCGGCATCGACCCGCTGGAGTATCGCTACTACGCCATGGTCGATCGCGTGGCGACCACCGGGACCGTGTGGATGGGCCTGACCATCGGCTGCGCCCAATGCCACACCCACAAGTACGACCCCATCACCCACGTCGATTACTACGCGATGATGGCGCTGCTCAACAACGCCGACGAGCCCGCCATCGCCGTACCCGATCCCGAGGTCGCCGCGAAACAGGCCACCTCGGAGAAACAGATCGCCAAGGCCGAGGCCGAGCTGATCGGGAAAATCGATCCTGCCAAGTACGACGCCTGGCTCGCCGAGCAGAAGGCGAAGGCCGCGACATGGATCGCGCTCGAACCCGCCACCCTCGAGAGCAACCTTCCCCGCCTCGAACACGAGGGCGACGGCGTCGTCTTCGCCAGCGGCGACTTCACCAAGCGCGACGTCTTCACCCTGACCTACGACCTGTCCAAGATCGACCAGCCCATCACCGCCCTCCGCCTCGAGGCCCTGCCCGATGAGCGCCTTCCCGCCAACGGTCCCGGCGCCGCCTACTACGAGGGACGCAGCGGCGACTTCTTCCTCAGCGAGGTGAAGGCAGTCGCCGGCGATGAAGCGGTCGCGTTTTCCGGAGCCTCCAACGACTTCGGCAAGATCTACATCGGCAACGGCAGCGCCGCCGCCGAAAACGTCTACGACGGCAACGGATCCACCGGCTGGTCCACCGCCACCGGCGAGGGAAAACCCCACGAACTCGTCCTCAATCTCGCCGCACCCATCGATCCCGCGAAGGCCGGAAAACTGGAAATCGAGCTGCTCTTCGAACGCCACTTCGTCGCCGCGCTCGGAAAGTTCCGCCTCGCCGCCACCACCTCCACCCATCCCGTCGCCGCGCGAGCGCTGCCTCCCGTCGATCCGTTGACCGCGCCCGATCAGGACCTTCGGCTCGCCTACGCCCGGACCGCCCCGGAAATGGCCGAGGACCGCAAGCCGCTGGCAGCGCTCGAGAACCGGCGCCCCGAGTTTCCCACCACCCTGGTCATGCAGGAACGCCCTGCCGACAACCCGCGTCCGACCCACGTCCACCATCGCGGCGAATACCTGAAGGCCGAGGAGGAAGTCGCGCCGGCCGTTCCCCGGGTGTTCCCGCCGCTTCCCGAAGGCGCTCCCGCCAACCGACTCAGCTTCGCCAAATGGCTCGTCGATCCCGAGCGCAATCCCCTCGCCGCCCGCGTCGCCGTCAACCGCGCCTGGCACGCCTTTTTCGGCCGCGGACTCGTGGCCACGGCCGGAGATTTCGGACTCCAATCCGACCTGCCCAGCCATCCCGAACTGCTCGACTGGCTCGCGGTCGAATTCGTGAAACGGGGCTGGTCGATGAAGGAGCTCCATCGCCTCATCGTCACCAGCGCCACCTATCGCCAGGATTCCTCGGTGACGCCGTCGCTGATCCAGCGCGATCCCGGCAACGTCCTGCTGGCCCGCGGCCCGAGGTTCCGGCTCGACGCCGAGATCGTCCGTGACAGCGCCCTCGCCGCCTCCGACCTGCTTTCCGAAAAGCTCGGCGGCCCCAGTGTCTACCCGCCCCAGCCCTCCAGCGTGTCCGAAGCCGCCTACGGCAGCCCCAAGTGGAAGCCCTCTCCCGGCGAGGATCGCTACCGGCGCAGCCTCTACACCTTCGCCAAGCGCACCGCGCCCTTCGCCGCCTTCCTGACTTTCGACGGCCCCACCGGTGAGGCCTGCATCGCCCAGCGCGAAGTCAGCAACACCCCGCTCCAGGCCCTCACCCTGATGAACGACGGCATGTTCACCGAAGCCGCCGCCGCCCTCGCCGACTCAACCCTGTCAGGTCTCGGACCCGACCCTGTCGAGTCGAAAAGAATCGCGGCCGAACTCTTCCGCCGCGTCCTCACCCGCGAACCCGATCAGAGCGAATTGACCGACCTGGTGAACTACTACGAAGGCCAACTCGCGCGCCTGGAGTCCGGTGAACTCGCGCCGGAAAAGATCGCGGGCGAAAAAACCACCACCGCCGCACACGCCGCCTGGGCCATGGTTGCCCGCGTGCTCCTCAATCTCGACGAAGCCGTGACGAAAGGATGATTCCCATGAACTCCCCCGATTTCCTCCATCACCAGACCCGCCGCCAGCTGTTCCAGACCTGCGGTGTCGGGCTCGGGAAAGTCGCGCTCGCTTCCCTGCTGGCGAACGGGGCGACCCGTTCCTCGGCTTTCGGACTCGGGTCCGGCGATAATCCGCTCGCGCCGAAGAAGACCCATTTCGCACCCAGGGCGAAGCGGGTCATCTACCTGTTCATGGCCGGGGCACCGAGCCAACTGGAGCTGTTCGACAACAAGCCGAAGCTGCGCGAACTCGACGGCAAGCCGATCCCGCCCTCGGTCATTGCCGGCCAGCGCTACGCCTTCATCCAGCCGGACGCGGCGGTGCTGGCGCCCCGATTCGAGTTCCATCGCCACGGACAATGCGGCGCGGAAATCTCCGACCAACTGCCGCATCTCGCCAGGATGGTGGACGACATCGCGATCGTGAAATCGGTCCACACCGACCAGTTCAATCACTCGCCCGCCCAGATCTTCTTCAACACCGGCAGCCCCATCCCGGGACGCCCCGCGATGGGTTCCTGGCTGAGCTACGGCATCGGCAGCGACGCCGACGACCTGCCGTCCTTCGTGGTCCTGAAAAGCGGTGGCAACCTCAGCGGCGGGGCCGCCATGTGGAGCGCCGGCTTCCTCCCGACAACGCACGCCGGCGTGCCGTTTCGTGAAAGCGGCGATCCCATCCTGCACCTGTCGAATCCCGACGGCTACGACGACCGCGCCCAGCGCGACGCGCTCGACGCGATGCGGAAACTGAATCAGCGCCGCCTCTCCGCCGTCGGCGATCCCGAGATCCAGACTCGGATCAACGCCTACGAGATGGCCTACCGCATGCAGTCGGCCGCGCCCGAGCTGATGGATTTCGGCAGCGAGGATCCGAAGACGCTCGAACTCTACGGAGCCAAGCCCGGTGACGGAAAAGCCGGCTTCGCCAACAACTGCCTCCTCGCCCGCCGGCTCGTCGAACGCGGGGTCCGCTTCGTCCAGGTCTACCACTCTGGCTGGGATCACCATTCCCAGGTGGAGAACGGGATCAAGACCCAGGCCGGCCTCACCGACCGGGCCTGCGCGGCCCTGATCCAGGACCTCAAGGAACGCGGTCTGCTCGACGATACCCTCATCGTCTGGGGCGGAGAATTCGGCCGTACCCCGATGGTCGAGGCCAGCGCCGCCCTCGGCCGGAGCCAGGGACGCGATCACCATCCCCAGGCCTTCACCATGTGGTTCGCCGGCGGAGGCATCAAGCCGGGCCTCACCCTCGGCGCCACCGACGAACTCGGGTTCAACGCGGTCGAGGATCCGGTCCACGTCCACGACATCCAGGCCACCATCCTCCACCTGCTCGGGATGGATCACGAACGCCTCACCTTCCGGTTCCAGGGACGCGACTACCGCCTGACGGATGTGTTCGGCAAGGTGGTGGACAAGTTGGTGGCTTAAACTGGGAGCGCGGGCGTCTCGCCCGCCCCGTACGGCTTCGCCTGTATTCTGATGCGGGCGAGACGCCCGCACTCCCAGTGATCCCAAAATACGCTCGACTCCGCCAGCCTCCCGGCGAAAGCTGTGCCCCATGATTCGGACGATTTCCTGCGTTCTCCTGCTGATCGCGATTCCCGCTTTTTCCCGAGCGGAGAAAACCATCATCCACAACGCGGAAGCGCCTCTTCCGCCCGAGGAGGCCGCGGCCACCATGCAGGTGCCGGAAGGGTTCAACGTCACCCTGTTCGCGGGCGAGCCCGACCTGAAGCAGCCCATCGGTTTCGCCATCGACGACCGCGGCCGGCTCTGGGTCGCGGAGGCCTACCAGTATCCGGATCACAACGACCAGCCGGCCAAGGACCGCATTCTCATCCTCGAGGACACCGACAACGACGGTCGGCACGACAAGCGCACGGTTTTCTACGAGGGCCTCAACTACGTCACCGGCATCGAGGTCGGCTTCGGTGGCGCCTGGGTGATGTCCCCGCCGTATTTCTTCTTCATTCCCGACCGTGACGGCGATGACGTTCCCGACGCGGAGCCGGAGGTCGTCCTCGACGGCTTCGGCAATCACTCGAACGCGCACAATATCGCCAACGGGTTCGCCTGGGGCCCGGACGGCTGGCTCTACGCGACGCACGGACGCACCAACTGGTCGATGATCGGGAAACCCGGCGACGCCGAGGAGGAACGCGTCCGCTTCGACGGCGGCGTGTGGCGGTATCACCCGGTCCGTAGAACCTGGGAACCCTTCGCCGACGGCACCACCAATCCCTGGGGGATCGACTGGGACGACTACGGGCAGGGATTCGTCTGCAACTGCGTCAATCCCCACCTCTTCCACGTCATTCCCGGCGCCCACTACGAACCCTGGCGCGGGCGCAAATCGAGCGAGCACGCCTACCAACGCATCGAGACGATTTCCGACCATCGGCACTTCGTCGGCGGCGACGACGTCCGGGCGGGACTCGGTTCGGAAGCCGAGGATCTCGCCGGCGGCGGCCACGCCCATTGCGGCACCATGGTCTACCTCGGCGACAACTGGCCGAAGGAATACCGCAACGGGGTTTTCATGAACAACATTCACGGCAGGCGCATCAACCACGACATCCTCAAGCGATCCGGTTCCGGCTACGTCGCCTCGCACGGCACCGACCTGATGCGCTCGCAGGACCCTTGGTTCATGGGCGTGACCCTTCGCTACGGGCCCGACGGCGCGGTCTTCGTCAGCGACTGGTCCGACACCGGCGAATGTCACAGCTACAAGAACACCCGGCGCGAGACCGGCCGCATTTTCAAGATCAGCTTCGGCCAGCCGAAGAAACCCGAGCACGATCTCGCCGCGATGGATGACTGGGCGCTGGCCCAACTGCAACTCCACCGCAATGACTGGTGGGTGCGCCAGGCGCGGCGCAACCTGCAGGAGCGGGCCGCCGCGGGCGAGGATCTCGGGAAGGCCCGCAACGTGCTGCGCCGCATTCTCACCGAGGGCAAGCACTCCGTTCCCCAGCGACTGCGGGCTCTCTGGGCGCTGCATGCCATCGGTGCGCTCGACGAGGAATTCCTCTACACCCAACTCGCCCACCCCAGCGAGCACCTTCGCGCCTGGAGCGTGCGCCTGCTCTGCGAGCCGGGCACGCCCTCGCCGAAGACCCTGGAGATGTTTCGCATGATGGCCGCGACCGAGCAATCGCCGGTGGTTGCCCTGGAACTGGCCTGCACGCTCCAGCGACTGGAGCCGGACCAGGTCTGGCCCATCGCG
>JAUIGT010000351.1 GCA_030432615.1 Verrucomicrobiia bacterium | reverse complement strand
TGCGAGCCCCCAGTCCCGCATCGCTTCCAAAATGGGGCGCAACGCTTCTCCCTTCTCGGTCAACTGGTAGGCGAAACGCTTGCCGTTCTCCGTGGCGGGAATCTTCCGGACGATGCCGTTCTCGAGAAGCCGCTCCAACCGGTCGCTGAGGATGTTGGTGGGAATCCCTTCCGGCGAGGAGACGAAGTCCTTGAAACGGCCGCGTCCCAGCAGGAGGTCGCGAACCACCAGGAGAGTCCACTTGTCCCCCAGCAGGTCGAGACTGCAGGCCACCGGGCAGGGAGAACGCCGCGGTTTCTTTGCGCTCCGGGGAGCTGAATCGCTGGAGGGTTGGCTTGCCATCGGAAGAATGAACAGAGCCTGCGACCGTTCGCACCGTTCCGCAAGGTGCGTTCCTCTACGCCTCCAGCCCCGCGAGTATCTTCGCGATCTGGCCTCGATGAAGCCGGGTATGCAAGGCCACCAGCGCGAACCACCCATAGGCATCCAGCGGCCCGAACCAGGGATGAGCAAACCGGCCGGCGGTCTTCAGTTCGGATACGGAGGCGGCGGCTTCGAGAACCCGGTCGCAGCTCTCCCCGAAGGCGGCCTCGATGGTTCCGGTGACTTCCGGAGATGGCTTCACCGTTGCGGTGCTGGCCGCACCTTCCAATTCTCTCCCGGCGCCAAGCTCCCCGATGATCCCCGCCATGGCATCGTTGGTGATCCGCAGGTGATCCAGCACCATCCAGACGGACCAATACCGACTGCTGTCCTCCAATCCCCTTGGCCGCGGAATCAATACTCTCGCGGACCGCTTCGGTTCGGGGCATCGCTCCACCAGCGAGTGGATCCGATGCCGCTCCTCGAGGATCCGCTTCCGAAATCGCCCGGGATTTCCCCGCCTGAGGGCGAAACCGAAAAGTCGCCGTGCCAACCAGAGTTCGGCGGGAGGGAGCCCGGCACCGGGAGCCGCGAGTTCAGGATCCTGGGCCGGTTTGGAATGCAGGCCCGAGTCACGCTCGGAGGAGAAAAGGTTCATGACACAATCCTGGCATTTTGCTTTCAAATTGCAAGTTTTTCACTTGTTTTTCGCAAGCATTTCCACGCACCCTTTCCCTTCCGTCCAGGCGACGAACGGATCGCGGTCTCTCTTCGAATCCGATCCCTCGATTGTAGTGGTCGCCTCTTCGCCAGCTCCCTACCGTTCCTTCATGAATCACCACCTCTATCTCGGTGTTGGCGGCCACGTCGTCTGTTTCGACCAGCAGAGCGGCAAGGAGCACTGGCGCACCTACTTGAAAAGTGGCCGTCTCACCAACATCCTCGTGGAAGATGGCCGGGTCTTCGCCCATGTCGGAGGCCACCTGTTCTGCCTCGACGCGGAAAGCGGCGAGTTTCTCTGGCAGGACGGACTCGTCAACCTCGGCTACGGCTACGCCATTCTCGCGACTGCCAACAGCACGGGCCACGGCAGCACTTCCACTTCCGGCGCGGTCGCCTCCGCAACCATCATCTCGGATACCGCGGCCTCCGGGTGAGAGACTCCCGAATCCGTCAGCCATTCAGGCTCCCTCGACCGCCCGCCTCACGACCTCGCCATCCTTCTCCGCGATCCATCCCCGGGCCGCGAGGATCTCCGCCGCCTCCGCCGAATCGGAAAAGAACGCGAAAGCCGTCTTCGAATCGGCATCGGCCAACTCGCCGGCGGCTTCCCGCAACTCATCGAGCCGCTCGGCGTGGGAGACGTCACGAATGAGAATGAGATCGACCCGATCGGGACAGACACGCGCCACTTCCAGGTAGATCTCGGTATCGTGCTGGCCGCTGTCGCCGATCAGGATCACCGGCAGGTCCGGATACCAGGTCAGGGCCCGCTCGATGGCCGCCAGCTTGTGATCGCGGTGGCTTTTCTTGAACCAGTGCTCCACCTCCAACCCCCAGTCGTTCATGAAAAACAGGCCGAGAGGCAGTCCGTTCTCCTCGAAGATCAACTGGAGCAGGCCGTGCAGGTTGTAGGGAGAACTCGTCACCCAGGCCAAGGGATTTCCCGGCGTTCCGCGTTCCCTTTTTCCGCTCCGCAGGGCCTGGTAGAGTTCCGCCGTCCCCGGAAACAGTTGTCGGGTCAGCGCGTTGCCGAACAGGGTCGTCGCAATCATTCGCAACCGCGTGGCCGCGTGGGTGACCAGCACGGTGTCATCGACATCGCTGATGATGAGGACGTTCGGTTGCCGATCGAAATCGAGAACCTCGTGCGCGATCGAACGCGACACCTTCGATTCGGGAAACTCCAAGTAGAGCCACTCGTCGGCCCCGTCGATGCCGGGGATCAGCGCTTCGAAATACCCTTCCCGGTCGGCACGGATCTCCAGCGATTCCCCGGCGTAGGTCAACCGAACCAGCGACTTCGGGCGCTCCGGCGTGGTCCATCGCTTCAGCATCTGGAGGAGGTTCAGCCAGGCCGGGTCGTCCGGATCCGGCTCCCGCCATTCCCGATTCAGCAGCACGCGCCCCTTCACCGCCACACCCTCCACTACCGGCGCCGCGTGATAGATCTCCGCCGTCATCGGTTTTCCCAACCGCCCCGTGATCCAGGCCAGGAAACGATGAACGGCGTCGTAGAGTTTCTCCACCTGCAGCGCCAGAAGCCGCAGGTAGCTGCGCTTCGGGGAGGGAAAGGAGAACAGGGAACCCGGCATGAAGAATCCGGCTCACCCTCGCCCCGTTCCCGGACACTCGTCAACCCGGCCCGAGACGAAGAGCCGAGAAAGACAGCTCACTCCCGCACCAGCACCTCGTCGAGGTTGAGGATCAGTTGAGCGACCTGGGCGTAGCTGGCGACCTCGGCGGGATCGAGATCGGGATCGGCGGGCTTTTCACCGACGGCGAGGAGCGCCCTGGCCTCCTCGGGATAGCTGCCGAAATGATCGCGAGCCTTGCGGTAAGTGCCGGCGAGCAGATTCGCTTGGGCCTCGGAGGCCTCATGCCCGGTGGCTTGACGATAGGCCCAGGCCACCCGGGCTCGCGGATCGTCTCCCCCGTCGCGGAGGATGGTCTCGGCCCACACGCGGGCAGCCTCGACATAGACGGGATCGTTCAGGGTCGTGAGGGCGTGGAGGGGCGTGTTGGTCCGGATCGGCTTGACCGTGCAGGTCTGCCGGTTGGCGGTATCGAAAAGGGTGGTGGGTCCCAGGGTGCGCCGCCAGAAGATGTAGAGGCTCCGGCGATAGAGTTTCTCGCCGTGATCGGGAGTGTAACCGAACTTCTCGTAGCTGAACTCCTCCCACAAGCCCGGCGGCTGGTAGGGATAGACCGGCCGACCGCCGATCTCCTCATTCAGGAGACCGCTCAGGGCGAGAGCCTGGTCCCGGATCAACATGGAGGGCAGCCGGAACCGCGCGCCGCGCGCCAGCAGGCGATTCTCGGGATCGCGCTCGACCAGCGCCGGGGAAACGCGCGAATCCTGGCGATAGGTCCCGCTCGTGACGATGAGCCGATGGAGCGCCTTCCGGTCCCAACCGCTCTCCCGGAAAGTGGCCGCCAACCAATCGAGCAAGGCCGGGTGACTGGGGGCCTCACCCTGAACACCGAAGTCCTCCGCGGTCTTGACCAGCCCGATTCCGAAGAAGGTCTGCCAATAGCGATTGACGATGACGCGCGCGGTCAACGGGTTCTCCGGAGCCAGCAACCACCGGGCCAGCCCGAGCCGGGTCGCCGGGTAGTCGGCCGACTCCTCCGTGAACGCCGCCGGGGTGCCGGGCGTGACGGGATCGCCGGGCGAAAGGTAATCGCCACGCTGGAGCACATGGGTGGGGCGACGTTCGCCGTCCTTCTCCCGCATGACCATGATCACCGGGATCTCGCGCCGCAGGGCATCCCGCTGGGACTCCAGCTTCTCCTTTTCCCGCTGCGCCTTCGCCCACTCGGGTTTCTCCTTCTGCACCTTCACGAAATGGTCGGTCAGGAGCCGCTGTTCGGCGGGCACGATGGCCTCGAAGGCCCGTCCCACCAGCGGTCGGGCTTTTTCCGGCAACGACTTTGGATCGATCCCGCCCGCATCCCACCAGGCGCGCACCGCCTTGTCGATGGCGGCCGCGGCCTCCTTCAGCAACTTGGCCCGGGCATTGATCTCCCGATTCAGTTCCTGCTCGCGGGTCTTCTGGTCGGGCGACGCCAGGTTCATGGTCGGCTCGGCGACCTGGATGCGGCCGAGGCGCTTATCGACGCGGCCGGTCTCGGGGAGGTTGTTGAAGTAGGCGAAGAAGCGGTAGTAGTCGACGGCGGTCAGCGGGTCGTACTTGTGGTCGTGGCACTGGGCACAGGCAAGGGTCAGCCCGAGCCAGGTGGTGGCGGTGGTATCGACCCGGTCGAAGACGTAGTTGTTCCGCTGTTCCTCGGCAATGGCGCCCCCTTCCCCGTTGAGCATGTGGTTGCGGTTGAAACCGGTGGCGATGAGTTGGTCCTCGGTGGGATTTCCCAGCTGATCGCCGGCGAGCTGCCAGGTGGTGAACTGATCGAAGGGCAGGTTCTCGTTCATGGACCGGACCACCCAGTCGCGCCAGATGTACTGGTGCCGGTCACCGTCCTGCTGGAAGCCATTGGAGTCGGCATACCGCGCGGCATCCAGCCAGGGCAAAGCCATGCGCTCGCCGTAGTGTCTCGAGCGCAGGAGCCGATCGACGACCTTCTCGTAGGCGTCGGGAGCGGAGTCGGCCACGAAAGCCTCCACCTCCTCCGCGGTCGGCGGCAGTCCGGTGAGATCGAGGGTCACCCGCCGAATGAGAGTCCGGCGATCGGCTTCGGGAGAGGGCGCGAGGTTTTCGTCCGCCAGCCGGGCGTGAACGAAGTCGTCGATCGCGTTGCGCCGCCCGGGATGGTCCGAGCGCTCCGGCCTGTTCTCCTCGGTCGAGGGAATGGGCTCGAAGGCCCAATGCCCCTCGTAGTCGGCACCCTCGGCGATCCAGCGCCGCAGCATCTCTCGTTCACCGGACGAAAGTGCCAGCTTCGAATCCGGCGGCGGCATCTGGTCGTCGGGATCGTCGGTAAAGATGCGCGCCACCAGTTCGCTGGCGTCGGGGTCTCCCGGCGCCAGGGTTCCGCTTTCGAAGAGCCCTTCGCGGGTATCCAGTCGCAGGTCCGCCTTGCGCTCGGCCTCGTCGGGACCGTGGCAGTGAAAGCACTTGTCGGAAAGGATCGGACGAATGTCGCGGGTGAAATCGACCGCTTCCTCGGCGGAGGATCGGCCATTCCCGGCCACCAGCAGAAATCCGGCGCCGAGGACACCGAGCAGCTGTCGCGATGAAGAAAATGGAGAGGAAGAACGCACCGCAGGAAGCGTCCGGGATGTTGCCGTTCAGTTCAAGGCCACGAATCGCGCCACCCAGCGCCCTTCCCGAGCCTCGGAGAAAGCAAAGAGGGTTGGCTCGCGGAGCCAACCCTCTTCGGTTCGAAATTCAGGAGGAAAGGGACGGATTACTGGTCGGAACTCCCCTCGGAGTCCGCGGCCGGCGCGGGCGCAGGAGCGGCGGGGGCCGCTTCACCGGTGCTGGGGGCGGCGGCTTCTTCGGTCGCGGCGGGAGCCTCTTCCTGGAGTCCGGCTTCCTTGGCGCGCTTGATGACGTCCTCGGTGATGTCGACCGAGTCGTCGTAGGTGTAGAGATTCGGAGTCAGCGTCATCACCACCTGCAGCCCCTTGGTCTTGGCGGATTCCAGGGCGATGGGACGCAGCTTGTCGCGAAACTCGTTGATGCGCTGGACCCGGGCGGAGACCAGCTGGTTCTGGGCCTGGGCACGGACGGCGCCGAAATCGGCGTTGAGCTTGCGGTTGGCCTGGACGAGTTGGGCCTGCATCTCGGGAGTCCGTTGCTGTCCGGCGCGGGCTTCGAGCTGATTCATCTGGGACTGCAGGTTGTTGCGGACCTGGGCCAGCTGATTGTTCAGGTTGGTCTCGATTTCCTTCAATTCGGTGAGCACGGACTGATCGATGCCGAGTTCCTGGGCGACCTTGTCGATATCCAGGACGGCAACACCGCCGTTCTGCGCCTGGGCGAGAGGCGCCAGGCCGACGGCGATCGCCAGCGCACAAAAAGTAGGGAGGATTTTCATGGGATTTCTTGTTTTTTCGATTCCTGAGATTGGGAAGGGGTTGAGTCTAGTCGAGTGAGAACGGAGGTCCATCCAAAAATCGGCCTCCTCCGTCATCGCGTTTTCCCAGCTTTTCGCCTGTCTCCCGACTGTGACGCGCCACCCGCGGCAACTTCACTCCTCTTCGCCGTCTTCCGGCGGCCGGCGACGCTTGCGCCTGCGGAGTTCCTCCGCCTCGTCGGCCAACACTCGAAGGGTGAACCCGCCGACGGCTTCCCCGCTTTCGTCGGGATAGAGCCAGTCATTGAGATGTTCGATCCCGACGGAGACCGTCTTGCCACGGTGCACGGATTCGAGTTGATGGGGATCGTTCATGAGGACGCCGGTGATCATCCCCCCGTCGATGGCGGTGACCGCCACCCACATGAATTCCGATCGGTCTCCCTCCACGAATTCGGCCTTCACGATGAAGCGGTCGTCGTCGCCCGCCTCCCGCTTCTGGAAAGCCGCCGCGAACTCCGGCCACCGCCGGAGAGCCTCCTCGACCGCCTCCATCATCCGGGGATGGTCCTCCTCGATCTCAATCACCGGTTCGAACGTGGGCTCGTCGAAAATGGAGAGCGGATCCCCCGAGCGCAGGCGCTCGATCAGGGCGAAATCGAACTCGTTGCACCGCCGGAGTTCCGGAGCATAGAGGGCCAGGCAATCGGGACCAGCCACTGCGGCGAGCAACTTGCCGATGGTGTCGTAGGCC
>JAUIGT010000350.1 GCA_030432615.1 Verrucomicrobiia bacterium | reverse complement strand
GGGCTTCCTCGGTTTCCTTCGGAAATTCCTTCCCGGAACCGGTGCCGAAAGGATCCGAGGAACGGTTCCCGGTGCCGGCGAGGGCGGCCTGCACGGCCGTGGATCGAACGAAACTGTCGGGATCGTCCAAGAGGGAAAGAATTTCCTCCTGGTAGCCGTCGCTGCGTGTCTTGAGGAGGAAATGCAGAGCCGCGGCCCGGACCCGCCAGGAATCGTGCGAGAGACAATGCCCGATGTCGGGTTTCGCCGAGCGGGCGGCATCACCGAGCAGGCTGAGCGACTGCAGCGCGGTGGAGACGACGTCCTCGTCCTCGCTCTCCAGGTAGGGAACCAGGGCCTCGACCGATTCCCGGCCCTCGATGCGACCGAAGGCGCGGATGGCGGCGTGAGCCACGTTGGGATCGGGATCCTTTTCCAGGTGAGCCACGGCCAGGGGAACGGCTTCGGCTTTGCCGATGTAAAGAAGGACATCCATGGCCCGTTCCCGCACGAGCGGATCCTCGTCCCGAAGGGATTCGCCGACGAGTGGAAGAACATCGATGGTGGCTTCGGCGAGCAGGTCGAGAGACTCGATCTTCGCGTCCCGATTTCCCGAGGTCAGGTCGCGAGCGACCCGCCGGGCTTCCGGAATCTTGACCGAATCGAGCAGCAACCGGAACTGGGCTTCGCGGAGTCGCGCCGTGAGACCGGGGGAGGGATTCGTCTGACGGGAGAGATAAGACTCGATCAGGGCGATCGCCGAGCGAGCGTAGGGCTGCATCTTGCCGAGGGCTCGCTCGGTCTTGTCTCGATCTCCCCCGACGATGTCGCGGAGGTAGGACTGCATGGCGCCCGCGCCGAGGGAGGGAGCGGCCTGGGCGGAGGCCTTGCCGCCGCTCTTGGCCCACTCGTCCCAGGTACGCCAGAGTTCCCGACGCCGAACGGGGTCGGGTTCCCAAGGGTCGTAGTCGAGATCGGTGGCGGCGCGGTCCTCGAGAATTTCCAAGGCGCCGAGACGCACTGCGAGATCGGGATCGATGAGGAGATCGACCCAGATCCGGACCGGAAAAAAGGGAGCGCCGTCGAGTTCGGCAAGCGCGTCGGCTCGCTCCGCGGGATCTCCTAGTCGGACGGCGATGGCGCGGCATTGTTCCTCGGTCAGCGATGGCTTACTGCCCGGAACGGTCACCGCGGGGGCCTCGCTTCCGGGCAGGTCCCCGGGCGCGGCCACGCTCCTGCTCGGAGGTGGTCCCAGCGAAGCGAACGAGAGCGCCAGCCAGAATCCGAGCGCGAAGATCGGTCGAATCTCAGTGGAGCAGCGCATACGCCAGGATGTTCACATTGATCTGGAGGCTGTTGGTGAGCTCGTTTCCGCCACAGCAGCAGCAGCCCGGGGCGTTGGCGGTATTGTTGAGACCGTCCGCCGAGTAGATCAGCACCAGGCGCCCTTCGCGGGAGATGCCCTCGAGGTGCCCGTTGCCCTCGGACTTGTTGAGGCCGAGATCGTCGATCTGGAACACGGTGGAAAAAACGGGGTGATCGGCGGTGAGTTGCTCCAGATCATCGACTCCGAGCGCCGCCTTGATCTCGCGGCGGAAGGCGCGATCCCACTCCGCGTTCGAGCAGCCGGCGGAGGCGAGGAGGAATCCGCCCCGGGAAAGGTAGGTCGCCAGGTTGGTCCTTTCCTTGGGGGTGAGGGAAAAGTCACCCTCCCCGGTCATGATGGCGAACGGGTAGCGAAAGAGGTCCTCGGAATCCAGTTTCACCGGCTTGAATCGCCGGTCGGTGACGATACTGGTCTCGCGCTGGACGGCGCTGAGAAATTCATCGCTGAAACAAGTGGAGGTCTTGCCGGGGCCGTAGATGAGATTGGCGCACTGGACGATGCCCTCCTTGGCCGATCCCACGGCAAGGGGGAAGGCGAGGAAGAGAGAGAGAAGAATCAGGGGGATCTTCAGGTGGGAGGATTTCATGGGCGTGCTCAGGGTTGCGAATGGGAATTGTCGGAGGCGTCGTCGGAGTAAAAACGTCGAAAAGCGTCCCGGTATCGAGGGGGCACCTGTTGGGGAGACCAGGACTGTCCCGACTCGGTGGCGGCCTCGCCTTGCGGAAGCGTCTCGGTATCGGTGGAATCGGTGAGAGGTTCTCCGGCCGGGCCCGCGTCGCGGCCGCGCAGTCCGCCACCCGTGGGCGGTCGAGAGAGCTGGATGCGGGGCGGGCCGATCAGGGGAATGTCGAGTTGAATCCCCTGCATGGTGACACCACTGCCACCCTTGGCGCCACCCCCGCTTCCGCCGATTCCCATTTCGCCGCCGGTACCGGTTTCACCGTTTCCGGATCGAGCCCGCCCGCGGAGTGCATCCATCATCTGGCTCAACGCTTCCTTCGCCAGACCTCCCATCGATCCGAGTCCACCGGGATCGCCTCCCTGGCAGAGCGAGCAGAAGGGATCCTTTTTCCGGGCCAGGATCTGATCGAGGTTCGCCAACGCCAGACCGGCTGCCTCGCTGGCGCCGGGGATCTTGCCTTCGCCGGCCTGGCGAGTGCTTTCCGCCATCTGCTTGGGAACCTGGAGGGTGCCGAGTTGCTCGAGCACTGTTTCGGCGCCCTGTTTCAGTTCATCGAAACCTTCGGGAAGTCGCGCCAGGCGTTCCGGAAGGGATTCCATCACGTTCCGCAGCCGCTTCTCGTTCCTGTCCTGGCGGGCCCGGAGAGCGGGAACGTCTCCCCGGTTGTCATCGCGTCCGAGGGCAAGCTCGAGGGCGAGCCGGCTGAGGTGGTCGCTGATTTCCCGCTGCTCCTCGTGGATGGCCCCGAGTTCGGCGGCGGCCTCCATCACGCCACCGATCGCGGCGAGTTTCTCGGCCTGTCCTTGTTGCTCGGCCAGTTGCTCGGCCCCGGGTTGGAGACGCTTTCGCAGGGCTTCCGCCATTTCGGAAGCGGATGAGGCGTCGGTCCAGCCGGCAGCGGTGTCCTCCAACTGGTCCAGGTTCTTCTTCAACTCGTCACGGAGCTGGCCGGAGAGATCGTTCAACTGCCGGTCGGTGGCGTAGGCGGGAAAATCACGGGCGAAGGCGTCGAACCAGTCGGCGGCCTCCTGATGAGCGCGGATGGCCGCCTGGCGCGCGGATTCAATGAGAGCGTCGTCTCCGGACGCGGCCGCCTTGGCCAGCTCTTCGAGGGTGGCCTGGGCGTTTTCGAGGGCTTCGCGCAGGACCCGGTAGCGGGCGGAGAATTCCTCCAGAGTGGTGCGCAAGCGGATGCGATCGGCATAGTCCGCTTCCGAGATCACCCGCACGGTCGCGGGGCGGGAGCTGCCGACGCCGAGCAGGTTGGGATTCCGGTCACGGGCTTCGATCAGAAATTCGAGGGTCTGCCCGGGATGCACGCCGAGATTGGAAAGCACCACCGTTCGCTCCAGCAGGAGTCGTTTCTCTCCCGGTCCCTCATCGAGGGGGCGGGCCCGGTCGCGAAACTTGTCGGCTCCCCGAAGCAGGTCCAGCCTTTCCAGGCCGAGGTCGTCCTCGATCTCCCAGGCGAAGTCCACCGCGGAGCGCGGAGTCGCCAGGACCATGGGACCGGGCTCGACGAGATCGACCCGCGGTTTCTCGTCGGGAATCAGCCGCTGGGCGATGAGCACGGGTTCCTCCATTCGACTTCCCTGGATGTCCACCAGGTCCAGGGTCCAGACCAGGTCCGCCTCGATCGTCCAGCGGAAGAGAACGGTGTGATCGCTCGATTCCCCCGGGGCAACAGGGTTGAGACCCGGATCATACCCTGTTTCCTCAGCCTCTATCTTGCGGATTACCTCCCTTCCCTGGGGAGCGCGTCCGGTGAGGATTCCTCCGGAGAGTGGGCGGTTGCTGGAAACGGTGAGTTCCACCTCGCTTCCGCGCAGGCCCCGCAGATCTTCGGTACCCAGCTCGAATTGGGCATCGTTCACCTTGGCGTAGGCGGGAGGAGTGATCCGGACTTCGGCGGTCTCGAGCCGTGGTTGGTAGAGAAGCTCGACGGTTTGCCATGCCGAGCGGGCGCGCCCGATGGCGAAGGCGAATTCGATCGGTTCGGTGATTCCCTCGATCTTCCGCTGGTGGCGGGAACTTCCCTCGCGGTAGGTGGGAAAGCGTGAGACGCGGCCACCACCGCGGACGGGGCGCACGAGCACCTCCACGTCCTCGCGGAACGCGGGGCCGGAGATGTCGGCCGCCAAGGTGACGTTCTTGCCATAGGTGACCCGGGAATCGCCACTCTCCTCCCCCTCGCTGGAAAGGACGAAAGTGAAGGCGCTGTAGGGAGGCAACTCCGTGCCGGGATGCAGGAATCGTTCCGCGATGGTGGCGCCGGCCCGCGGATGGAGGGCGGCCAGCAGGACGATGGCGGCACCGGCCCAGAGCACGGGTCTCCAGACACGGCGCCTCTCTTCCGAGGAGATGAGTTTTCCGGGCAGCTGGGCGGCCAGGCGGCTTTCGGCGCGTCTGATGGCGAGCCCGGAGAGGTAGGCATGGAGACCTTCGCCGGTCGATGCGGCGGAAGGGCCGGATTCGACGGCAAGATCGTGAGCCGTCCGAATGGTGCGTCGGGAATCGTCCGCCGAGGCGTCGGAGCGGACGGCAATCTCCACCAGCGGTATCCGGCTGCGGCGTCGCCATGCCAGGTAGGCGGCGGCCACGGAGCCGACCAGGAGGGCGGCCACGATTCCCTGGCGGGCCGTTGTTTCCCAACCGACCAGGTAGTCCGACAGGCCGGCGAGCACGATGCCGCCCAGGAGGACGCCCGCCCCCCGGGCCAGCGCCGCCAAGCCGAAGCCTGGGCGGAGTTCGCCGCGGGTTCGGGCGAGGGATTCGAGAAAGGGGCGGGGTTCCTTCATGGTCGGCGGGAAAGGTTCGATCAGGGGAGTCCGAATCGGCGGCGGGCGGCCCACTCGGTGCCGAGCAGCAGGGCAATGAAGAGGAGTATCCAGGGACGATTCCACAGGGGCGACCAGACGGCTTCCCGGGTGGCGACAGGAGGAAGGTCCGGTTCGAGGGTGGCCAGCAGGGAATCCACCTGGTCGAGGTCCCAGACGGAGCCGCCGGTTTCCCGGCTGAGCTCCTCCATCAGCGCGCGATCCGCGGAGCGATCGTCGCTTTCCCCCACGGGAGGCGGGACCGTCAGGGGGACCGAGGGGCCGCGTTCTCCGTCGATCACCAGGGTCAAGGTGTAGGCACCCGGAATCTCCGGCGAAACGATGGCGCCCCAGCGCGGTATGCCGTCCTCGGCACTGCCGGCGGGTGCCGCCTGGAGCTGGCTGCTCGTTGGCCCGGTGATCTCGATGACCGGGGCGGAAATCTCCCGGGCCGAGTCGAGGTCGCCGCGAAATCCGATGCGGACTCGGCCGGAGTCTCCGGGGGCCAGGGTGGAGGGAGTGACCTGGATGGAATAGTCCTCGCCGGGGAGAAACTCGGACCAGGTGGCGGTCCACTGGATGGTCTGCATCCAGAATTCGCGGTGCCAGTCCTCCGGGGCGCCGCCTCCGGGCCTCGGGGCCGTGTCGGGAAGCCGGGGGTGGAATCCCCATCGCCAGAGACCGTCGCCATTGACCGCGGCCACGACCCCGCGGCCGTGGCGGCGGACCACCAGCAGGGGAACCCGGGAGCCGCCCTCGACCCGTTCGCCGACGGCCAGGATGCGGGTGAAGGGCTTCAGCTCGGCCAGGGTACGGACGTCTTCCAATGGATCGAGGCGGTGCCAGAGCGCGTGTTCGGGACCGGGAAGCCGTTCCCCGAAGAGTCCGCTCTCGGCTCCGTCGACGGTGGGCATGAGCCGGTAGTCCGATCCCGTTTCTTCGCCCCAGTTTCCCGGTTCGAGCGAGGCCAGGCCCTCGTAGTTGCCGGCGTAGGGTTTTCCCCGGGAAAAAAGGAGCGAACCGCCGCGGTCGCGGACGAAACGGGAGAGGCGATCCACCCGTTCGGGAGTGAGGAAGGCCTCGGCGCCTTTGCCGAGCACCACGAGGTCGTAGTTCGCCATCTCGGCGTCCGTTTCGGGAAAGGCGCGCGAGGTTTCCTCCAGGGCGGGAGTTTCCCCGGTGCCGATCCGGTAGTAGCGATCGGGTCGGATCCGGAAGACGGCATCGACCTCGATCAGTTCCTGGCCCCGAAGCAACTGGGTGAGGAACTTGGTATCCCAATAGGGGGCGCCTTCCGCCAGGAAGATGCGACTGCGCTTGTTGAGGAGGCGAAGGTGTAAGCGGTCGCTGTCGTTGGCGGGAATCTCGTCACCGAGAGTGGGATCGAGGATGACGAAGTAATCTCCGGACGGAGTTCCGGCGGGCAGGGGAAAGTCGATCGAGATGTCGGCTCCGGTATCGACCTGGAGCTTTCTCGGCGGGACGTCCTCGAGGGCTTCGCCGTTCGCCTTTTCGATGCGCACCGTCACCATCGTCGGGGAAAAGCCGGAATTGGCGATTCGCAGCGGCACTTGGATTTCCTGGCCCGGGAGGCTGACGAGTTGGCGGCGTGACGCTCGCACGGAAAGATCCCGGCGAGTGACCTCGCCGCCGAGCGGGACGGTATGCACGGGAATGTCGAAGGAACGGGCCTGGGTAATCAGGGCGGCAAGATCGGGATCGGCCACCGTCTGGCGGCCATCGCCGACGATCACGAGACCGGTCCAGCGGGTGGCCTCGGCGGTAGCGGTTTCCAGAAGGCCGCGGGCGGCGAGATCGAGGCGGGAACCTTCGCTGGCGAGGTTCGAGGGGACGCGATTCCCGGGGCTCCAGAGCGGGCCGAGCGCAACATCGTAGAGGTGCGAGCGGACGCTTTCGGGATGGGAGGAACCCGACAGGAGGCGTTCGGCGAAATCCGCGCCCGTTTCCCATCGCGTCTT
>JAUIGT010000349.1 GCA_030432615.1 Verrucomicrobiia bacterium | reverse complement strand
TTTCCAAACTGCTCGGCCCTTTCTTGAGGGTCACCGGCCATTCACCGCTTCCGCCACTCGTTGGGAGGCCTGGTCGCGGGGATGGGGATCGACGGCGCGGGCCGGGAGGGTGGTGAGGATGACGCAGAGGGTATCGCTCTCCGGATCGGCCCAGCAGCGGGTGCCGGTGGAGCCGGTATGGCCGAAGGTCCGCTCGCTGCAACCGGGACCGACGCCGAGGGCCGGGCCGAGGTCGAAGCCGAGGCCGCGCGGTCGCAGGCCCTCGGGGTTGTGGTTGCGAATCATGAGCCGGGCGGTCTCGGGCTTCAGGGCCTTGCCGTCGGGATGGAGAAACGCGGCGAGAAAACGGGCCACGTCGGGGGCCGAACCGTGGGCTCCCCCCCAGGGGGCGCCGAGCTTGCGCCAGTAGTCGCTGTTCCAGTCCCACGATTTCGTCGAGGGATCGCCGGAACCGGATTCGGGCGCGCCGAACTCGACCTGGTTGCGGATCAGGGAATCCAGACCGAGCCGGCCGACCCCCATGGCGGAGTGTTTCATGCCCAGTGGCTGGTAGATCGTCTCGTCCACGAGAGTGGGGAAGGACGTGCCGCTGGCGCGCTGCGCGATCTCGGTGGCGAGCAGGATCGCCATGCTCGAGTAGCTGTACCGGGTGCCGGGAGCGAACAGCAGCGGCGTGCGCATGGCGGCGTTCACGAAGTCGGAAAGCGGCGCGTGCCGGGCGCGGAGGGTGGCGTTCTCCGGCAACTGATCCGGCAGGCCGGAAACGTGGGTGAGCAACTGGCGCACGGTGATTTTCTCCCGTCCGTCGCCGGTGAACTCGGGCAGGTGGCGCACCGCCGGGTCATCGAGGTCGAACCCGCCCTCCTCGTGCACTTTCATCACCGCCGCCGCCGAGATCGTCTTGGAGATGGAGGCGAGGAGAAAGGGGCTGTCGATCGAGGGAACGGCTCCGAAGGTGCGGGAAAACTCGGCGTCGCCCCGTCGCACCAGGAGGGCGGAGGCGTCGATCTGTCCCCGGGCCGAGGCATCCTCGAGAATGGCCGCCGCCGCCTCGAGACCGTCGGCTTTCAGGGCCGCGATCAGGGGCTGGGTTGCGCCGGCGAGGAAGCCGGCGGCGGTTTGCAGGAGGAGGGCGCGACGTTGCATGGGCGGATGGACAAAGAAGTGAAGGGAGCAGGCTACGAAAGGGGGCGAGGCGGCGTCAATGGAGGGTTGACGGATCCCGGATGTTCTCCGGCCTTCTCAGGAATCGAGGTAGCGTCTCACGCAGATGCCGGGGCGGTCGAACACGGCGCCGTCGGCGAGGGAGCGAACCAGTTTCACGTATTCGGCATGCGCCCAGACGAGCGGCATCGCCGAGCCGGTGGGTCGCCCGCGAAACAATTCCCTTTCCGGCAGATCGTCCGCGTCCCAGACCTGCTCCGGCAGCAATCGCGTGGACGAGGCGAATTCTTCCAGGGTGTCGGCCAGGGCGCGGGCCTCCGCGTGGTCTCCGCGGGCGAGTTCGAAATGCGCCCGTTCCCCGGTCAGGAGCGGCCAGGGTCGTCCGGTCCCGGTGCCGTCGAACGGGGCGCCGTCCTCGTGTTCGCCGTAGCCGTCGCCGTTGTAGCGCAGCCAGGCGGGGCCGGCGGGGAGATCCCGTTTCAGGAGGGCATCGATCACCCTGACGGTGTTCGCGATCCGGGGGTCGTCGGCCCGCCGGAGGCCGAAGCGGACCAGGGCGAGGGCGTCGGGACTGACGATCTCGACCGCCTCGCCGACGGCCTCGGCCGGGGGGCGGTTCTTGATGGCGACGAAGCCGCCGAGGGGCGAGCAGGCGTCGGAGATTTCGGGGGGCGCGATCCGGACGTAGTAGCCATCGACCCCGTGGGCGCGCGCCAACTCGGTGTCGGTGGCGTAGGTCCAGTCGTCGATCTTCGAGAACCAGTCGTCCGCCCGGGCGAAGGCGCGTCGCGCCAGCTCGGCGTGGCCCAGTTTCTCCGCCAGTCCGCCCGCGGCGGCGAGGGCGGCGATCTCGGTGGCCAGGGTGAAGGGGGAATAACCGGCGTCCTCCTCCCAGCGATCCTGCGCGCTGACGGGTCCGTTTTCGATGAGGTAGTCGGCGGCGCGGCTCACCATCGGCCACAGGCTGCGCAGGGCCGGAGGATCGAGCGCGCCCGTGCGTTCGGCCAACTCGACGAGCAGGATGGGCAGGGCCACCTCGTCCATCTGCAGGCCCCGCCAGTAGGGGGTGCCGTCCAGCCACATGTTCTGCGACCAGTGGCCGTCGGATTCCTGGCTGGCTTGGAGGAAGCGCAGGATGCGGACCGCGTCGCGGTGGGCGCCGGCGGCGAGGAATCCCCCGGCCGTCTCGCAGAGATCGCGCGGCCACACCAGGTGATAGCCGCCGAGGTCGTCGTCACCCTTCGCCGATCCCCAGGGAATCGAGAGGCTGGCGATGGTGCCGCCCTTGAAGGTCTTGTCCTCGTGGAGGCGCAGCAGGGTGACGCTGGGCCAGAAGAGTTCCGATTCCGGCTCCCCGACGCAACCGGACGACCGCACCTCCCGCAGCCAGTCTTTCCAGGGGGCGCAGAAACGCTCGCGGAGATCGTCGGGCCGTTCCCCCAGGGTGGCGCGTGCCTGGTGACCCGCCTCGGTGGCGTTGCGTCCGAATGCCAGCACGAAGACAAGGCTGGCGTCCTCCCCGGCTTCGGCCTCCCCGGAGAGGGCGATGTTTCCGTTCTCGGCGCGCCGGTAGCTCGTCTTCAGGAATCCGTCGGCCTTCAACTGCTGCCAACCGTCACTGGCGCCGACGAACCCGGCCGAGCGTTGCCGCCATCCCCGGGAGCAGGCCAGTGCGAGGGCGGTGCCGTCCCGCTCGGCGAAGAGCAGGGGGATGTCCTTGTAGTCGCCGCACCATCCCGTGTTGCCGGCACCGTGGTTGGCGAGGTGGGGGGCGAGCAACGAGAACAGGCGGAGCCCGGGTTCCCATTTCCGGAGGTGGACGAGTTGCACGAGGCAGTCCCGCTCGGGATCGGCGAACACCTCCTTTTCCAGGACGTAGCGCCCCTGGCGACAGCGGTTGACGATCCGGTAGCCCGGCACGCCCGGCTCCAGCGGTTCGACGGTGGTTTCCGAGTCGCGCTTTTCCTCGGAAAAGAACGAGGCCCCGTCCGTCACCAGGAACTCCCAGTCCCGGGTGCAGGCCTGGTCGATCCGGGGGAAGTAGACCTCGTTGACGATGCCGTGGCTGAGCGTGAACCAGAGCCGGCTCGAGTCGCCGAGGGCCGCGCCCACTCCATCCTTGGCGCTGGAGGTCCAGCGCGCCTCGATGCCCGGCCAGCCGGGGGCGAAATCCTGCCGGGCATCATCGGGATCGTCGGGTGAGGGCATGGGGGCTGGTGGCGGCGGCGAATTCGGGAATCGTGTCGCCGGGGCCACCTTCGATTCCGGTGAGAGGAGTTCTCCCAGAAAAGAAAGCGTCGCCGGGCCAGCCTTTCGCCTCCCGAATCGCGCCTCCGGCCATCCGCCGCGGCGGCCGCGTCATTGTTCGGATTGCGGCCGGGTGATCATCGGGAAATCGTCGGTCCGGAACGGAGTCATCGGAAGGCCTTCCTTGGAGAGCACGTTGCAGACCGGATTGTCGGCCCAGGCGTAGCGCACCGCGACGGGAGCGGCGACTTCGTCGGACCAGACCTCGATCCGGTCCTTGCCGACGATCCTGGCCTGCGCCCACTTCCACTGGCGGTCCTCGCCGCAGATGGCGAAACCCTTGACGTCGTTGACATCGACCGTGCGCAGACCGCCGCCGACGTGATCGAAGGTCAGGGTCGCCTTGCCGCCGTTCACTTCCATCGATTGGTAGGTCGGGCTCTGGGGCTCGATATCGTAGCCGTAGTCGCGCGCCAGCGGCCAGCGCACCAGTCGGGCGGCGACGTCGTGCTTGTTCTTGGGATGAATGTCGTTGCCTTCACCGAGATCGATGATGACGGCCTGGCCGGTGTTGGGCAGGCTCATGGTCCTGGTCTGCGACTCGCGCAGCTCCGCCCATTGGCTGTCGCCCGGGTCCGGGGTCTCGGCCTTGAAATCGGCCAGCTGGACCCAGTAGAAGGGGAAGTCGCCCTGCTGCCACTCGGCGCGCCACTGCTCGATCATGAAGGGGAAGAGCTGGGCGTATTCCCAGGCGCGGCCGGCGTTGCTCTCGCCCTGGTACCAGATCACTCCCTTGATGCCGTAGCCGAGCGTGGGATGGACCACGCCGCCGAAGATGTTTCCGGGGCGGGCATTGCCCGTCAACAGTCGTTCCGGACTCTGCGGCGCGCGGGGAGCGGGTTTGCCCTCGGCTTTCGCCTTGGCCACCGCCTCCTTCCACTTGGCAACGGCCTCCTCGTGCTTGGCCTGGGCTTCGTCGGACTGCAGGTAGGTCTCGCGCTGCTTCCAGCCATCCACCAGCGTCTTGAAGCGCGGATCGTTCTCGATGGTGGTGCGTCGGATCCAGGCTTCGGCGGCGGATCCGCCCCACGCGTTGTCGATCAGGCCCACGGGCACGCCGAGAATTTCCTGGAGATACTTCCCGTAGAAGTAACCGACCGCGGTGAAGCCGCGGCAACTCTCGGGCGTGCTGGGTTCCCACTGGCCGTTGAAGTCGTCCATCAGCTCCTGGGTGCCGACCTGCGGCACCGAGATCAGCCGGAGTTGGGGCACGTCGGCCGCCAGGATCTCGACCTCGGCGTTCCAGTCGCCGCCCACGGTGAAGCCCATGTTCGACTGGCCCGAGCACATCCAGACCTCGCCGACGAGCACGTCCTGGAGGTCGCGTTTCGCGCTGCCCTCGATACTGAGCACGGCGGGTTCGGCGCTGGCATCGACGGGATCGAGCGTCACGCGCCACCGGCCGTCGTCGCCAGCCTTGGTGGTCTTGGTCTGACCGGCGAAGGTCACCGTGATCTCGGTGCCGGGATCGTCCCAGCCCCAGATCGGGTTGGCCTGTTTCTGTTGCAGGACCATGTGGTCGCCGATGATGGCGGGCAGTTTCAGTTCCGCGTTGGCGATCGGTGCGATCGCCAGCGACACGAGCAGGGCAATGAGTCGTTTTTTCATGGGAAGGGAAAAGTCTGCCGAATTTTGCGAACGGGAAACAGGGCAAATCGTTCCCTGATCACGTCGGGACATCTTTCAGGCCAGCGATGATTCGCCCTCGACGGCGGGGGGAGCCGGTGCTGAAGTCAGGGGACATGGAGATCACCCGCGCACTCATTCACCAGGTGGCCGAGGACATCGGCGTCTCGGCGGAGGAACTGGAAAGATTCGCCGCTCCCGGCGAGGAACGCGTCTTCGAGCAGGGGGATCACCTCTTTCACGAGGCCGCGCCCCGCCAGTGGTTCGGTATCGTGCTCCGGGGCCGGATCGAGCTGCAGCGTGGTCTTTCCGGCCGCCACATCACGGTGGCCACGCTCTCCGAGGGCGCCATCATCAGCGAGAGTCTGTTCGTCGATGATCTCAACCACAGCGTTTCGGGGCTGGCTCGTGAAGAGACGCACGTCTGGACCATCTCCCGGGAGAGGATCAAGGCACTCCGGGAGGAGAATCCCGGGCTTTTCTACCGGATGACGGCCCGCGCGGCCCGGCGGCTGGCCCAGCGCCTGCGGGAAACCACCGCGCTCCTCATCGAGACGGACCGGAACCGGGGCGACATCACCGGGTTTCGCTCGGAGCACGATTCCCTCGGCCACCGGGAAATCTCGAACTTCCACTACTACGGCGTCCAGACCACGCGGGCGGTGGAGAATTTCCAGTTCTCCGGCATCCGCCTCTCGCACTTCGAGCACCTGGTCAACGCCTTCGCCTACGTGAAGAAGGCGGCCGCCACCGCGAACTCGATCCTGGGCGTGCTCGACCCGGTCATCGCCGACGCCATCTGCACCGCCTGCGACCGCATTCTCGCCGGGGAACTCCACGACCAGTTCGTGGTCGACATGGTCCAGGGCGGCGCCGGCACCTCGTCGAACATGAACGCGAACGAGGTCATCGCCAATCTCGCCCTGGAGATCCTCGGTCACAAGAAAGGCGACTACCAGTACTGCCATCCCAACGACCACGTGAACTGTTCGCAGTCCACCAACGACGCCTACCCGACTGCGGTGAAGATCGCGGTCATCTTCGCCATCCGCGAGACGCTCTCGGCGCTGAAGGTCCTGCGCCGTTCGTTCGAGAAGAAGGCGGAGGAATTCGCCGACGTCATCAAGATGGGTCGGACCGAGAACCAGGACGCCGTGCCCATGACCCTGGGCCAGGAATTCGCGGCCTATGGCGTGATGGTGAACGACGGCATTCGTCGATTGGAACGCACCTCGGAGGATCTTCTCGTGGTCAACATGGGCGCCACCGCCATCGGCACCGGGCTCAACAGCCCGCGCGGCTACTCCGCGCTCTGCACCCGGAAACTGAACGAGTTCACCGGGCTCCACGTGAAGGTCGCGCCCAACCTCGTGGAGGCCACCCAGGACGCGGGAGATTTCGCCGAGTTGAGCGCGGCGCTCAAGACCAGCGCCATCCAGATTTCCAAGATCTGCAACGACCTGCGCTGGGCGTCGTCCGGTCCCCGCTGCGGTCTCGCGGAGATCCACCTGCCGCCCATGCAGCCGGGTTCCTCCATCATGCCGGGCAAAGTGAATCCGGTGATGTGCGAGTCCATGCTACAGGTGTGTGCCCGCGTGATGGGGAATGACGAAACGATTTCATTCTCCGGGGCCACCGGCGGCCAGTTCCAATTGAATATCATGATGACCGTCATGGGGCATGCGACGCTGGAGAGTGTCCAGTTACTGGCCAGTTCCGCCGATTCGTTCGTGGAATTTTGCCTGGAGG
>JAUIGT010000348.1 GCA_030432615.1 Verrucomicrobiia bacterium | reverse complement strand
GCACGATCGCCAGTTCATGGACGAGTTGGTGGAGACGGTCTACGAGATCGCCGACCAGCGATTGATCTCCTACACCGGCAACTACAGCGACTACCTGACCCAGCGGGAGGAAAACTACCAGCGCCAGCTGGCGGCCTACAAGAACCAGCAGAAGCAGATCGAGCAACTCCAGGATTTCGCCGACAAGTTCCGCTCGGTGGCCTCCAAGGCGGCCCAGGCCCAGAGCAAGCTGAAGCAGATCGAAAAGATGGAGAAGATCGACAAGCCGAAGCCGCCGCGAAAGCCCTTTCGCTTCCAGATTCCCGATCCGCCCCGCGGCGGGCAGCGCGCGGTCACGCTCGAGGGCATCCACATGGCCTACGGTGACAATGTGATCTACGACAACATGGAACTCACCATCGAGCGCGGCGAACGCACCGTGCTCGTCGGCCCCAACGGCGCGGGAAAATCCACCCTGCTCAAGATCCTCGCCGGAGAGCTGGAGTTTCAGAAGGGCAAGCGCGACCTCGGCCACAACGCCAAGATCGGTTACTTCAGCCAGCATCGCGCCGCCACGCTGAATCCCAACAACTCGGTGCTCAGCGAGGTCATGGATGCCGCCCCCACCCTGCGCGAGGACGAGGCTCGTGGCATTCTCGGGTCCTTCATGTTCCGCAAGGAGGAGGTCTACAAGATGACCAAGGTGCTGAGCGGCGGCGAGAAGAGCCGGCTCAACCTGGTGAAGTTCCTGGTCGATCCGCCCAACCTCCTCCTCATGGACGAGCCCACCACCCACCTCGACATCCTCACGGTGGAATCACTCATCCTAGCCCTGGAGAAATACGCCGGAACCCTGGTGTTCATTTCCCACGACGTCCACTTCATCCGCAAGCTCGCCACCGACGTCATTCACGTCAACGCCGGCCAGCTCCAGCGCTACCACGGCGACTACGACTACTTCATCGAGAAGTCCGGCGCGGGCGACGAGCGCGCCGCGCTGACGGCGGAGTGAGGAGATAGGCGGATCGCCGACGCGTTAGCCGGTTCGCGCTCGGATGCAATCGGGAGGGGCAAGCTCCGTCTTTTCCGCTTCGTTCGAGGAGATTGTCTCCCCACCCATATCCGCGTTCCGAGCTCCGCGTCAGTTCAACCCCGGTCCGTCGCCGCCTTTCCCGGGGAAGTAGCGGCTCGCTTGGCTGAACTCCAGGTCGAGGCTCCAGTCGGCTTTCTTGGTGGCGTCGGCCACGAGACGGCAGAGGGAATGGGTGATCTGGTCGTTGAGGGAAATCTCGATGCCCTCGCCCTTCTGCGGATGCATGCAGAGAATCGACTGCTGACCGTCGGGCCCGCCTTTCTTGATCCCGATCCCGAACAGCAGCAGCGGCTGCTCACCGAGCGGGAGGTAGCTGCTTTCCTGGTACTGGGTCTTGAAGTCCGATTTCGCCACCTGTTCCTCGTGTTCCTTGGCGATGATGGCGTCCTTCAGTGGCTCGGGTGTCTGCTTCGCCTTCTCCTCGATGGCGGATTCCTGCAGGTTCTCTCCGTCCAATTCTTCTCCCGCTTCCTTGGCGGCGTCGTGGGCGGCCCGCAGGTGACCGAGGATCGTTTTCCACAGCAGGGCCACGAAACGGCGCGTCATCCAGAAGCGGAACTCCTGTCGCTGTCTCGTGTTCACCCGGAACAGCAACCGGTCCTCGACCGGTGCGTAGGTGACCTGCATCTGGTGAAGCTGACTCATCGAAGGAAAGAAAATCGGAGAAACTCGGGAAGGGGCCTCCATTAAGCTACCGTCCCCGCCCCGGGTCAACCGCTGACTCGACTGTTGGGAGAAGCGGATGGCGGTCTTTGCGGGGAAGAGAGGAAAGGAAGGGGGAAAAATTGCGGGTGAAAGATTTCTCCGTTTCCGTCGCCCCGAATCTCTCTTCTCTTCCTATGCTTAGTCTTCATCCTATTCGCCTTCCTTTTCCTGGTCTTCCCCGTTCCCGGGAATAGGAAGAAGACGAGGAATAGGAGGAGGTTTCAACCCTGTCAGGTCTCCGACCAGACCCTGTTCCACGCTTCTACGCGCAACAAAATTGACGGACCACCAGGGAGACACCCAGGAGAGTCTTTCACCCCCAATCGTATCCCGGAAGCCGACCTCGTCATACGGAAGAAATTCGCGAGCACGGTTCGCCGACGCCCTTATGCTGGGCTCCATGTGGTGGTTCACCCTCGATCTCGCCGGCGTGATGGTGGTGGCCGTGACCGGCTGCCTCGCGGCCGCCCGGAAACGGCTCGACCTCTTCGGGGCCGTGGTCTTCGCCGTGCTTACCGGCGTGGGCGGCGGCACCCTGCGGGACCTGTTGCTCGATGCGCCGGTGTTCTGGACGAGAAAACCGGTCTACGTACTCGCCGCGGCCGGGACCGGTCTGGCGACTTTCGTATGGATGCGTTACTGGCGCATTCCCCACGGCACCCTCCGCGTGGCCGACGCGTTCGCCCTCGGGCTCTTCACCGTGCTCGGCGCGGAAAAGGCGCTCGCCCTCGACGCGCACCCGGTGATCGCCGTGGTCATGGGCCTTCTCACCGGCGTCGCCGGAGGCGCGATTCGCGACGTCCTCGCGGCGGAGACGCCCCTCATTCTCGGTCGGGAAATCTACGCCACCGCCTCTCTCCTCGGCAGCACCCTGCTGGTGGGCCTGGCCGCGGCGGGTATCGACGCGCCCTGGCACTGGCTGGCGGCATTCGTGGCCACGGTCGGGCTTCGCCTGGCCGCCCTCCGCTGGCAACTGGAGCTTCCCTCGGCGATCACCCGAGATCCCTGAACCAACCGCCTCGCTTCCTTCACTTCGGCTTCCGCTTCTTCGCCTTGCGGATGGAAAGAAGCAGTCCCATTCCCAGCCATACGCTGGCGACGAATCCGAGCGCGCCGAAGAGCGAGACGCCGAAGATCGTCGGCGGCGCCTTCATGCTCCACATGATCGCCGAGCCGAGAAACATCGCGGCCGCGAGCAACCCGGTCACGAGCCGATCGACGGTCGACTCCAGTCGCTGGTGTTCCATGTGCACCTCCAGCGTGCCCTTGCGGAAACGGGTGAGGATGTCGGCGAGATCGCGCGGCAACATTTCCACCAGGCGCTTCCAGTCGCGGTAACTGCGTCCCAGCTCGTTCGCCAGTCGCTTCGGGGCGAACCTGCGTCGAACCGCTTTCCGGTAGTAGGGCTCGATCATGGCCGCGAGGCTGAAATCCGGCGACAACTGGCGCGCGGTGCCCTCGAGGACGACGAGTGTCTTCACCAGCATGCCGAAGCTCTGCGGCAGGAGGATGTGAAAGTCGCGCACCAGGTCGAAGAGCCGTTGAAGGGCGCCGCCGACATCGAACTCGGACACCGACTGGCCGACGTAGTCGGAGAGGAACTCGCCGATCTCGGACCGCAACTCATCCTCGTCCAGTTCGGGCGGCACCTGCCCGACGCGAACGATGGCATCGGTGAGCGAATCCGCATCGGCGCTGACCGCCGCCAGCAGCATGTCCTCGATGTCCTCTCGCAGTCCCTCGCCGATGTGCCCGACCATGCCGCAGTCGATGACCCCGACCACGTCTCCCGGCATCCGGAAGAGGTTCCCGGGATGCGGATCGGCGTGATAGAAGCCGTGCCCGAAGACCATCTCCAGGTAGAGATTCCCGCCCCGGCGGGCGAACTCGTTGAGATCGGCTCCCGCGGCTCGGAGCCCGGCCTGGTCGATGATGGGAATCCCCTCGAGCCGTTCCATGGTCAGCACCCTGTCGGCGCAGAATTCCGGGTAGACCGTGGGAAAGTGAACCGTTTCATCGTCCTCGAAATCGGAGGAGAATCGTTCCAGGTGGCGCCGTTCGTAGGAAAAGTCGAGTTCCCGCAGGAGGGTGCGCTGGAAATACCGGGCCGTGGCGATGGGTTGGTAGCGGCGGAGCTGGGGCGAATGCTTTTCCGCCAGTTCGGCCAGCCCGAGCAACAGGTCGAGGTCCTGGCGAACCCGCTGCTCGATGTCGGCGTGCATCACCTTCACCACCACTGCCTGGCCGCTGAATAGGATGGCCTCGTGGACCTGCCCGATGGAGGCCGAGGCGATGGGTGTCTCCGAGAACTCGCGAAACAGTTCCTCCACGGGCTTTCCCAGTTCATCCTCGACGGTGGCTGCCACCGTTTCCCACGGATCGGGGCGGGTCTTCGTCTGCAACTTGGCCAGTTCGGTGGTCAGTTCCCCGCCGACCAGGTCCGGTCGCGTGCTGAGGATCTGTCCCACCTTGATGAAGGAGGGGCCGAGATCGCTGAGCGCCTGGCGAATGCGTTCCTCGGTGGAAAGATCGGGAATGATTTCTCCCTCGCCGCTCTTCAGCAGCCCGCGCAACCAGTCGTAGTCGATCCCGGAAAGCCAATCGGCGAGCCCGTATTTCGCCAGCGTCGCCATGATCTCGGCGAGCCGCCGGGCGCTCTTGTCGATGCGGACGAGGGTGCGCAGTTTCATGAGGGTCTTCAGCCGGCCGGACGAGGCCGCCGCCAACAGCTTACGACACCCCGGAGCGCGACGCCAAGCATTCCTCCCGACTCACTCCGCGCCGAAGCCATCCGGTGCCGCTTCTCCCGGTCGCAGCCAGCGCGACTCGGCATCCTCGCCCGTGGCCGCCTGGTATTCGGAGAAGCTGCCGGCCCGGTAGAAGACGTCGCCGATCCGCAGGGTCTCGAGGTCGTAGGCATTGCGGGCGGCCCGCCATTTCACGTGAGGATACACGGTGATGCTCGGCCTGCGTTCCCCGGTTCCCGTGATCAACGATTCGCGCAGGGTGAAAGCGTCGCCCGCCACTGACAGGGACAAACCACCCGCGACCGTAACCTTGTCGAACGTCACCAACGAACGTCGATTGGCCTTGATGACATCGGACTGCCCGGTTCCCTCGATCCGGACATTGGCCAGGATCAGTTCGCACTGTCCCCCGCCCTCCTCGCGGGCGCCGTTGGCGGTTACCGACTGGGCGGCATCGGCCCGGATGACGCTGTCACGAAGCTCGTGCCGACCGGTGTCGAGGACGAAGTATTCGTGTCCGTGATTGGCTTGAATCGTCATCCGCGACGCGACGGAGTGGCTGTCGTTGACGTGGCAGACTCCGGTGGAATTCCCGGTGGAGAGCATTCCGTCGATGATGATGCGGCAGTCGCCGTGGGCACTGATGCCGTCGTCCCCGCACTCGATCGCCTTCACATTCTCGAAACGCACGTCGCGAGTCCTGCCATGGATGTTGAACCCGTCGTTGTAGACATGCGTGGAAGTGACATTGCGAATCACGAGATGATTGCAGTCTCCGGCGATGGCCACGCCGTTGGACTTCAGGGGCGCCTCGACCTTCGCCTCCGCCAGGTTCATTCCCGGCGGGATCCGAAGGTAGAAGGCCTGCTCGTCCTCGATCCAGCACCATTCGCCAGGCTCCAGTTCGCCCGGCGCTTTCCAAGGCTCCTTCGGTCCCTTCAGCGACCGACCCATCCGGTTCATGCGGCCATCGAAGAGGAAGAAGAATCGGGCGATGATTGCGGGGTCAGGCCGCGGCAGCAGATCATTGCAGGAAAACAGTCCCTCACCGTGCGGTTTCCACTGCGCGGGATCGAGCGGCACCGCCCCGGTGAGCACCGCTCCGTGCCCGTCGAGCACGATCGGCTTTCCGGGCTCGCCCGACTTGTCGTGAAAGAAAGGCAGGTCCTCCCACGGCCGGTCGTGATGAACCAGGTGAATGACATCGCCGGCGGCGGCTCGCTTGATGGCCATGGCCACCGTCTTCAGCGGCGCTTCGGCGCTGCCGGCGGCGGAATCGATGCCGGAAACGGGATCGACGTGGAGATCAGCGGCGGAGGCGAGCGGCGCTCCCAGTAGGACCGCCGCTGCCAATAGCGCACCGGGCCTTCCCGGCCTCTCGGGGAAAAAGTGCATGCGGTTTTCTACCGCCGATCTTCCCCAGGGTCGAGCCGCCCGATCGTGCCCCCACCGATCGACTATCGTCTGAGACAGAGAACGACCAGGATCAGGCTCGCCATCACCGCGAGGGTGGTGCGGATCACGTTCCAGCGGTTCCAAGGCGCCTTGAACTCGAAGCGCGCGATCTTTTCGAGGAAGGAGTAGAAATCCGCGGACGACACCATCCGCGACGGATCGACTGCCCCGTCGGGATCGATTCCCAGATCTCGCAGCAGTTCTCGACGGTCCAGGCAATCGCTCACCTGCCGGATGACCTTGGGTACGAAGAGCGACGTGATCTGCCCCACGCGGGCAGGCTAGTAATCTTTCGAGGCTGCGGAAACGAAACCGGCGAGGTCGTCGCTTGCATCGGTGGCGGTGCCCTTTGAAGGTGAATTTGTCGATCGCGAACAGACCGCCACTTCATGCCTCGCCCACCCAAGTCCGCCCCGTCCTCGATTCCTCCTCATCGAATCGAACTCGACATCGCCATCCTCGGGGGCGGCTTCACCGGCGTCTACTGCGCCAAGCGGCTGAACGAGAAGGCCCGCTCCGCCGGGATCGATCCACGGCGGATCGCCATCGTCTCGGAACAGAACTACATGGTGTTCCAGCCCATGCTCGCCGAAGTCGCCGGCGCTTCACTGGCGCCCCGCCACGTCATCAATCCGCTCCGCCGCCTCCTTCGCGACATCCGGGTCTTTCGCGGCCGGGTCACCGATATCGACCTGGAGAAGAAGGAAGTACGGGTGGACACGGGGGCGTTCTCCGCCGGCGTCGTCCTCGCCTACCGGGAACTGGTCCTCGGGCTGGGCGCCGAGATCGATCTCAGCCGCGTTCCCGGCATGCCGGAGCACGCCCTCCTCATGCAGAACATCGGGGACGCCATGATCCTGCGCGCCACCGTGATCCAGCGGATCGAGGAAGCCAAC
>JAUIGT010000347.1 GCA_030432615.1 Verrucomicrobiia bacterium | reverse complement strand
GGGCCCTCGCCGAGCCGAAACGCTGGAATCCGTTGGTGCTCGGTGGCCTCGTCTATGGCGCCCTCGTGCTGGTCTGCGCGGTGGCGTTTTATTGAGCGACGGGAGGGGCGACAATCCTGTCGCCCTCCAACGAGTGATGGCAGACCAAGGGCGACAGGATTGTCGCCCCTCCTTTCAGCCCTCGCGCTCGGCCAGGTAGCGTTCGGCTTCCAGCGCGGCCTGGCAGCCGTTGCCGGCGGCGGTGATGGCCTGGCGATAGACGTGGTCGGCGACATCGCCGGCGGCGAAGAGACCCTCGATATTGGTGCCGGCCCCGCTGTTCTGTTGGACGATGTAACCTTCGTCGTCCAGCTCGATGCCGGTGCCTTCGAGGAAACTGGTGTTGGGAATGTGACCGATGGCCACGAAGACGCATTCGAGCTCGATTTCGCCCTCCTCCCCGGTCTCGGTGTTCTTCGTTTTCACGGCGCGCATCTCGCCTTTCTCGTTGGTGAGATACTCGGTGACCACGGTGTTCCAGACCGGTTCCACTTTCTCGTTGGCCAGCACGCGGTCGGCCATGATCTTGGAAGCGCGGAGTTCATCGCGGCGATGGATGAGATAGACCTTGCTGGCGAAGCGTGTCAGGAAGGTCGCTTCCTCGGCCGCGGAATCACCCCCGCCGATGACGGCCACGGGCACATCGCGGTAGAAGGCGCCGTCACAGGTGGCACAAGATGTCAGGCCCTTGCCGATCAGTTCCTTTTCGTTTGGCAAGCCGAGGTGACGCGGGCTCGCACCGGTGGCGACGATCACGGTCTTCGCCTGGAACTCGGTGCCGTCGGCTTTCAGGGTGAAGGTGCCGTCCTCGTTCTTCTCGAGCGAATTGATCTGGACGTATTCGAGGCGGGTGCCGAATCGCTCCGCCTGTTGCTGCATCCGGTTCATCAGTTCGGGACCCATGACGCCTTCCGGGAAACCGGGAAAGTTTTCCACCTCGGTGGTGGTGCCGAGCTGTCCCCCGGGAAGGGTGCCGGAAATGACGAGCGGATTCAGGTTCGCCCGAGCCGTGTAGATGGCCGCGGTCCAACCCGCGCAGCCGGTGCCGATGATGATGACGTCTTCCATGATGAGAGTGGGGGGCAAGAATGGGGAAAAAGGAGGGTGGGCACAGTGAAACCGCGATTCGGACGAATCAACCGTTTCTTGCTTACGCGGTCGCAATTCCCCTCGGACGCCGCCGTCCTGCTCCCGTCACCCATTTGGCGCTTCCGCCCCCGAAGTGAACGTGGTATTCCTCGAGCAATTGCCAAACCGACAAAGTCAGCCAGCAACCGCCGCCATGCCCCTGTCCAGCATCGCCCAGATCTTCCTCCGTCTCTACGCCCTGAATCTGTTCGTGACGGGACTGATCCAGCTGGTCGCGGTGTTCGCCTTCCGCCCGCCCAACTTCCTCCTCATCCAGTTGGTTCCCGGCTCTGTTTCGCTCATCGGGGGAGCCATTCTCTGGATCGTGTCCCCCACCCTTGCGCGGGCCCTGGCCCGGGGAAACGACGGGGGCGCCACGCTGTCGGGAATCACCGAGACTCAGCTCTACACCGCCGTCTTCCTGGCCTTGGGGTTGTATTTCACGCTCCATTCCTTCGCCAACGCCTTCAGCTGGCTCCATTTTCTCGCCATCAATCCCTCGCCCGACCTCACGTTTCTGCCAGACCAGCGTCCCTCGTTCTACGACATGACCGAAACCCTGCTGCGCCTGGCCGCGGGCCTCGTCCTGGTCTTTTCCTGCCAGACCTGGGCGAGAAAACTGGTACGCCGAGGCGGAAACGGTGCAGAAGAGAACTCGCCGCCGAATCGACAGGGTAGCGTCCCGGATTCAACAGGGTCGGATCCGGGAAAATAGCGACCGATTTCCGGCCGTGCAGGCGCCGAAGTGCCGCGACAGGAGTCGCTGGCCTACGAGATATTCGCGGACCAAGGTCGGGGAAGGCCGGCGTCCTTCGAAAGAAAACAGAAAGAATCGATCACACCCCCTCCAGCGGACCGGTGCTGTCGGCGAAGGAGGCGGTCTCGAGTCCGAGACGTTGGAGCATGGTCACGAACAGATTGCTCATCGGCGTGTCCGCTCCATAACGCAGGTACTGGCCATGGCTGGCCAATCCCAGGTCGCGACCGCCGGCGAGAAGGAGCGGGTAGTTGACGTTCTGGTGCGTCTTGCTGTTGCTGCTGCCGTAGAGGACCAGGGTACGGTCGAGCATGCTGACGCCGTCCTCGCCCTCGGGCGTGTCCTTCATCCTCTGGAGAAAACGCGCCAGGTTCTCGGCGAGGAAGCGGTCGAACTGGCCGATCTTCTCCGCACCGCCCTTCTTGCCGGCGCCGTGGGCGAGCCCGTGCCAGTTGGCCTCGAGGCCGAGGCAGCCGGGAAAAGTCCGGGCCAGGGTGGGACCGTAGCTGCCGACCTGGTAGGTGGTGAAACGGGTAAGGTCGGTCTGGTAGGCGAGGAACATCAGGTCGTAGATGGCGCCGATGTAGTCCTTGGGCCCGTCGGGATTGGCCTCCAGCGCGATGGTCGAGGGATCGACCTGGGGCAGCGGCACCGAGAGCCATTCGCGGGCACGCTCGACGCGGCGCTCGACGTCGCGAACGGAAGTCTCGTATTCGTCCAACTTGCGCTGGTCGGCGGCGCCGAGCCTGCGGTGGAGCGACTTGGACTGGTCGAGCACGAGATCGAGGATGCTCCCGGAATTCTCCAGACGGGCGTGGTCGCTCCTGCTGGCGTTGTCCTGGCCGAAGAGGCGGTTGAAGATGAGTTTCGGATCCGACAGTGCCGGGATGGGCTGACCTTTCGAACTGTAGGAGAGCGTGGTCGATCGAGTGCGCGGACCGATACCGCCGTCGGTCGAAAGCGTCAGCGAAGCGAGCCGGGTGGCGGTGCCGAGTCGCTCGGCGGCATACTGGTCGAGCGAGACGGTGTTCCGGTAAGTGACGGGGGCGAGGTTGTTGCCGGTCAGGAAGGTGTCGCCGGTGTCGTGCCCGTTCATGGTGCGGCAGCGCGGATGCGAGAGTCCGCCGAAGATGGTGACGTCGTCCCTCAGCGGCCGCAGCGGTTCCAGCACCTTGGTCAGCTGGTAGTCGCGGCCTTCGCCGGTGGGAAACCAGCCCCACTCGCGCGCGGGATCGTCGTCCTTCGGCATCGCGACCCCGTAGGGAAAGAGTATCGCGCACAGCCGCTTCGGGAGTTCCGCGGAAGTCGAAGCGGGCGCGGCGCCGAGCCCGCGGCTCATGCCCTCGAGCCAGGGAAGCGCGAGGGAAACGCCGGCCCCGCGAAGGACGGTGCGGCGGTCGAGATGCCAGGATTTCGGTTTCATGATCGATTCGGGCCGGAGACAGTCGGAGAAACGCGGCGTTACTTTGTCCGGAAAACCTCGTCGGTGGCAAGGGCCACGATCAGGTGACGAAGGCGGAAGTCGTTCTCGATGAAATCGACGGTGAGGCGTTCCACCGTCTCGCGATCGCCGAAGTCGAGGGAACGGCCGAGGGCATAGCTCATCAAGCGTTTCACCACCGATCGGGCGAAAGCCTCGCGCTGTTCCAAGAGAAGGTAGCGCTTCAACTGGGCCAACCCATCGATGGCGGTGCCGTCGGGCAAGGTCGTGGTCGCGTCCGCGGGCACAGGCGCTGCGGCCCTGGCGCCCTGCTTCTTCCCTTTCCCGGCGAGGCGAACCGGGGCGGTCTCCCGCCAGCGACCGGTGGCGTCGAAATGCTCCAGGGGAATGCCCCAGGGATCGATTCCCAGGTGGCAGTCGCGACAACTTTCCTTCTCCCGGTGGACGGCCAGCTGTTCCTTGAGCGACAGACCGGCGAGATCGGCGCTCTCGGGATCGAGTACCGGCACGTCCGGCGGCGGCGGCGGCGGCGGGGAATCGAGGAGGCGATCGAGGATCCAGACCGCCCGCTTGATGGGATGCGGCATCTGGCCATCGGACTGGGCCACGAGAAAGGCTCCCTGGGAAAGGATTCCACCCCGACGTTCCCCGGGCGCCAGGGAAACACGCCGAAATTCCCCGGTGCGTGGCCGGTCGGCGAGCCCGTAGTGAACCGCGAGGGCTCGGTTGGCGACGGTCCAGTTGGAGTCGATCAACTCCAGGCAACTGAGATCGCCGAGAAGAATCTCCCGCATCACGCCCCGGGCCTCGGTCCGCATGGCGTCCTTGAGGTCGTTGTCGAAGTCCGGATAGAACTCGGGATTCACCGCCACCCGGTCGAGGGCGTCGAGGTCGAACCACTGATCGGCGAAACGATCGGCGAATTCCGTGGTCCGACGGTCGTCGAGGAGGCGCTCGATTTCTCCCGCCAACACCTCCGGATCGGAAAGTCGGCCGCGATTCGCGAGGTCGAGGAGGCGCGTGTCCGGCAGTGTGCTCCACAGGAAATAGGAAAGCCTGCCGGCCAACTCGTGGTCGGTGACGGGTTCCGTTTGCTCGGGATTCTCCCGGGTCTCGATCCGGTAGAGAAAATGCGGCGACACCAGGGCGGCGGCGAAGACTTCCCGGATCGCCGCGTTGAAACTCTCCGTGCGTGGCCGCACCTGCTCGAACAGGGCCACGTAGCTGGCTGTTTCCGCCTCGGTCACGGGGCGCCGGAAGGCCCGCTCGAGAAAGGGCCCGACCACCGCCTCGGCGCGCTGGATTTCGTCATCGATCCCCTGGGCCGCCGCCAACCAGCACGTGTGCGTCGGCGGAGGCCAGGTCGTGATCGTCGGCGCCTCGAAGACCACCGAATCGATGAGCACGTCGAGTCGCTCCCCATCCGGGGGCAATTCGGCGGCCGCCTTCTTTCGGGCCGCCTCGGCTTCGGCCTGTTGCTTCTTGTTTCCGGCTTTCGGATCGGAGTAGGTGCGGTCGGCGTAACGCAACTCCCTTCCCTCGGCATCGAGGAAATCGATGAGCACCACCATGCCGTGAAAGGACACGCCGCTGCCGAAGGACTGGTCACCCGGCTGCGGAAAATCCTCGATTCGTCCGCGGAACTCGAAGGTCTCCGGGGCCTCGGCCGGCGCGGTCACGTCGACTTCACCCACGAGCTTCCGCGGCACGTGGATGATGCCGGGCACATTTCCGAGCGAGACCCGCATCCGGGGGAAATCGTGGCCCGCGGGCACCTGGGCACCCGCCCTGATGGTGAGCCGGAACTCGCCCTCGCGCGGGAAGGTCTTCACATCGACGACGAACTCTGGATTCACCGGTTCCGCGCCGCCGTCCTTGCGGCGCGGCAGTTTGCCCACGGCGGTGTCGGCGACCTCGAAACGGTGGATCTCCGGTTTCCCCGCGCCCTCTTCGACGATGGCCGTGGCGAGGGCCTGCCGAGCGGCCGCGAGGTAGGTCTCCACCTGGGTGCCGGACATCTCGAGAGTGTTCCCGTTGTTGAGAAACCCCTCCGGTGAAGCCGGATCCGGCGGCAACTCGCGGGCAAAATCCATCTGCAATCCCAGCAGATCGCGCAGGGTGTTGGCGTATTCGTAGCGGGTCAGGCGTCGCGAGACCACCCGGCCATCGGCGTAGCGCTGCGCCTCGGCGGCAGCCCGAAGGGCGCGGCCGATCCAGTCGACCAGCTGTTGCCGTTCCGCGGAGGTCGGTTGGGGACTCTTCGATGGGGGCATTTCCTCGAGGTTGATCTGGTCGAGCGCGTCGAGCCAGGTCTCCGCGTCGGCCCCGGTCCCGTCCCCGTGCACGAGGTCGGCGTTGAGGGTGTCGATCCGGAGGTCTCCCTTGGCCTTGTCCGGTCCGTGGCAATCGAAGCACAGCTTTGCCAGGATCGGGCGGACCTCATTGTGGTAGTCGGTGAGGAGATCGTCCGCCCCCGACGAGGTGGCGACCGAGAACAGGGAGAGAAAACCGAGGAGCTGGGAAACGGAAAGACGCATCGGCGGGAGTGCCAGGAAAGCGGAAAAGAAAGAGAAAGATGCCCCAGATCGCCCTTCCAGGTCGAGACACGTAATGGCGGCGTGACGAAGAGGACGTAGGCCAGCGACTCCTGTCGCGGCGGGCGAAGTGTCTTGAGGAAACGATGCCCGCGCCGGCCCGGGCAGGATTCTCTCCGCCCCTCCGGGCCTCCCGATGGAGGTGCCCCGGAACCCCGGGGTTCCGCTTCGCTCCACCCACGGCTACCGTCTTGCCGCCGCTCCGCGGCTTTGCCCGACCACGGCGGAACCAATAATAGAGTTAGGAAACGTTTCCAACCTTCCAACTTTCCTCACCCCGTCGTCCGGAGCCCGCTGGCGATGGCGCTGATGGAAAAGATCAGGTCGTGGGGCAACTCTCCACCTTCCGCCCGCCACTGGCTGAGCAGCTGCACCTGCTGTCGGTGCAGAGTGTTCAGCGGGATCTCGCGGAGGTCGAGGGTCTTGGCGAAGCGGGGCCGGCGCTCGGCGATGGGACGCGGAAACAGGGCGGCGAGATGTTTCCGGGCGAGTTCGCGCTCGTTCTCGATCCGTTCCATGAACCTGCCGCGAAGCGATTCATCCTCCACCAGCGAAGCGTAGGCATTCATCAGCTCGGGATGCGCGCTGATGAGATTGGTCTCCACGCTGGTGAAGACATAGCGCAGCAGGGTAGAGCGGCCGATCGTTTCCACGAGACGATCGAAATCCGCCGGCGCCTCGGTTTTCAATCGTTCCAGGGCCGAACCCACGCCGTACCAACCCGGAAGGTAGAAGCGGGCCTGGGTCCAGCTGAACACCCAGGGAATGGCGCGCAAATCCTCGAGGCTGGCGGTGCCGGTTCGTCGCGACGGGCGCGAACCCATCCGGGTCTGTTCGAGGGCATCGATGGGGGTGGCCTGCCGATAGAACTGGATGAATCCCTCCGTTTCCAGCAGGGCCCGATAGGCCTCGGTACTCCATTTCGCCAAGTCG
>JAUIGT010000346.1 GCA_030432615.1 Verrucomicrobiia bacterium | reverse complement strand
ATCCGCCGCAGGTTGCACTTGAAGTGGCCGTGGTAGACGGCATCGAAGCGCGCCAAGGTCACGAAGAGCCGCCAGTCGGTCTCGGTGAGGCGATCGCCGAAGAGGAAATCGTTCCGCTCCAGCCGCGATTCCAGCAGGTCGAGGGTGTCGAAGAGCGGATACACCGCGGCCTCGTACGCCTCCTGGGTCGAGGCGAAGCCGGCCCGGTAGACGCCGTTGTTGACGGTCTCGTAGATGAGCTGGTTGAGCCGCTCGATCTCCGGCTCGAGGTCGGCCGGCACCAGGTCGAGGTTGCTGTCGGTGAAGGCGTCGAACTCCCGGTTCAGCATCCGCATGAGGTCGTCGTCGTTGTTCGACACGATGCGCTTCGTCTGCTTGTCCCACAGCACCGGCACGGTGACGCGGCCCCGGTAGCCGGGGTCGGAGGCGAGATAGGCTTCCTTCAGAAAATCGAACCCGTTCACCGGATCGGGACCGTGCCCGTCACCCTCGCGGAAGGCCCAGCCCTCTTCGTCGGTGCGAATCGGATCGACCGCGGACATGCTGATCACGTCCTCCAGCTTCTTCAACTGATGCACGATGATGATGCGATGGGCCCACGGGCAGGCGTAGCAGACGTAGAGATGATAACGACCCGGCTCGGCCGGGAACTCCGTCGAACCGTCGGCCCGCACCCAATCGGCGAAGGCGTCCTCCTGCCGCTCGAAGTTGCCGCTCTCTTCGTCGTGCTCGTCGGGAAACTGGGACATGATCAGTAGGTGGGGGGAAAGGGTTTACCTGGCGCTGGTGATCGTCTTGAGATTCACGAACTCGCGAATGCCGTGGGCCGACAGTTCGCGCCCGTAGCCACTGTCCTTGACCCCGCCGAAGGGCAGGCGCGGATCCGAGGCCACGAATTGGTTTACGGCGACGCAGCCGCAGTCGATGCGCTCCCGTGCCAGCTTTTCGCCGCGTTCCTTGTCGCGCGTGAACACCGCGCCGCCGAGACCGAAGGACGAGCGGTTGGCCAGCTCCAGCGCCTCCTCGTCGTCCCGCGCCGTGATCACCGCCGCCACCGGGCCGAACAGTTCCTCGTCGAAGGCCGGCATGCCGGGAACAACCTCGTTGAGAATGGTCGGCTCGTAGTAGGCGCCCCGGGCGAGTTCGCCCTGGTCGGGAACGTGGCCGCCCAGCAGGCAGGTGGCACCGGCGTCGAGCGAGCGTCGCACCTGGTCGGCGAGATCGTCCCGCAGGTCCGTCCGCGCCATGGGACCGACGGTGGTTTTCTCGTCGTGCGGATCGCCGACGACCTGCTCGCGAAATTCGGTCACCAGGCGCTCGAGAAATTCGTCGCGCACCGACTCGACCACGATGAATCGCTTCGCCGCGATGCAGCTCTGGCCGCTGTTGATGAGCCGGCTCTGGGCGCAGGTCTTCGCCGCCAGCTCGACGTCGGCGGCGGCGAGGACGACGTAGGGATCGCTGCCGCCGAGTTCGAGCACCGTCTTCTTGAGGTGCTTGCCCGCCGTCGCCGCGATGTGCCGCCCGGCACTCGTGCTCCCGGTCAGGCTCACGGCCCGGACCCGGGAATCGGCGATGACCTGCTCGGCGCCGTCGTGATCGATGGCCAGGTTCTGAAAGGCGCCGCCGGGAAAGCCGGCCTTGTCGAAAATCTCCTCGATGGCTCGCGCGCAACCCTGGACGTTGCTGGCATGCTTGAGCAGACCGGTGTTGCCGGCCATCAGCGCCGGTGCGGCAAAGCGGAACACCTGCCAGAGAGGAAAATTCCACGGCATCACCGCGAGCACGGGACCAATCGGGCAACAGGCGACGAAGCTGTCCTGGTCGTCCCCGGTCTCGATGACTTCATCGGCGAGAAAGGCCTCCGCGTTTTCCGCGTAGTAGCGGCAGACCCAGGCGCACTTGTCCACCTCGCCCCCGCCCGCCGAAACGGGCTTGCCCATCTCGTTCGCCATCAGGGTCACGAGCTCGTTTTTCCTCTCCTCGAGGATTTCCGCCGCCCGGTTCATCCACCGTGAGCGCTCCGCGAGGGTCGTTTTCCCGAGTGCCTCGAAGGCCTCGATCGAGCGCCCGATGGCGGCATCGATTTCCGTTTCGGTCAGCAGGGTGAAACTCGGCAGGTCTTCGCCGGTGGCGGGATTGGTGGGGGTGATCGTTTTCGGGTCGCTCATGGGTGCAGTGCGGTCTTCTCGCCCTCTATCGACGCGAATTCCCCGGACCGGCTTACGCTTCGGGCAGTGAACAGGGTCGGGTCGCGGACTCAACAGGGTTGAATGCGACAGTTGGACGCCGGCCTTTTCCATCCTACAGTTCCCGCCATCATGCCCAGTCCCGAAAACCACCCCTACCTCGATCACTCCTTCCACCTTCGCTGGTCGCGCCTCGTTCCCGATGCCATCGAGCCGGACATCGATCTCGCCCTCGAAGACGCGCGCGCCGCCATCGACGAACTCGCAAAGCCGGTCGCCGACGGCGAGGAACTGACCTTCGAGAACACGCTCCTCGCCCTGGAGGAAGCCACGGAAAATCTCGATCTCGCCTGGGGCCGGGTCGGGCATCTCGACAGCGTTCGCAACAGCGACGAACTGCGCGAGGCCTACAACGCCATGCTGCCGAAGGTGTCGGAATTCTACGCCGGCATCCCGCTCAACGAGGGTCTCTGGAAACGGGTCGCCGCCTTCGCGGAAACCGAGGAGGCGAAGGGCCTGACCGGCGCGAAGAAGCGACTGCTCGACGAGACCGTGGCCGATTTCCAACAGAACGGCGCCGACCTGCCGACCGAGAAGAAGAAACGCCTCGAGGAGGTCCAGGCCGAGCTGGCCAAGCTGACGCAGAAATATTCCGAGAATGTCCTCGACTCGACCAACGCCTGGGAACTGATCGTGGAGGACGAGAGCCGGCTCGCCGGGCTCCCGAAAACGGCCAAGGCCACCCTCCGCGGCGAAGCCAAGGCCAAGGGACTCGGCAGCGACGAGAAGCCGGTCTGGCGGATCACCCTCAAGGCCCCGAGTTTCATCCCGGTGCTGGAATACGCCGACGACGCCGACCTGCGCCGCCAGGTCTGGGAGGGTTCGACGACGATCGGCCACGGCGGCAAATACGACAACACCGAGCTGATCTGGAAGATCCTCGATCTCCGCCACGAGAAGGCCGCCCTGCTGGGCAAGGAACACTTCGCCGACCACATCCTCGAGCGCCGCATGGCCAAGACCGGCGAGGCCGCGCTCCAGTTCGTCGAGGATCTCCATGCCCGCACCAAGCCGGCCTTCGATCGGGAAACCCGCGAGCTGGAAGAGTTCCGCGCCTCGCAGACCGGCGGCGAGCCGGAACCCTTCGAGCCGTGGGATGTGGCCTACTGGGCGGAAAAACAGCGCAAGGCACTCTATGATTTCGACGAGGAGGAACTGCGTCCCTATTTCCCCATCGACGGCGTCCTCGACGGCATGTTCGAGATCGCCCAGCGCATCTTCCACGTCCGCATCGAGGAGAAGCCCTCGATGTTCCTCGAACCCGGCTCCGGCGAAACCGCGCCCGAGGGCGTGACCGAGGTCTGGCATCCGGAGGTAAAATTCTACGAGCTGCGCGACAGCGCCAGCGACGAACACCTGGGCTCCTTCTACGCGGACTGGCACCCGCGCGATTCGAAGCGTTCCGGCGCCTGGATGAACTACCTCTTCACCGGGGAACCGCCGACTTTCGAGGGCTCCGAGCGCAAGCCGCACCTCGGACTCATCTGCGGCAACATGACACCTTCCTCCGATGATCAGCCGGCCCTGCTGACCCACAACGAGGTCGAGACCGTCTTCCACGAGTTCGGTCACCTGCTGCATCACCTCCTCGGCGACGTGGAGATCAAGTCGCTCAACGGGGTCAAGGTGGTCTGGGATTTCGTCGAGCTGCCGTCGCAGATCATGGAGAATTTCTGCTGGGAACGCGTCAGTCTCGATCTCTTCGCGCGACACCACGAGACCGGCGAGCCCATCCCGGAGTCGCTCTTCGACAAGATGATCGACGCCCGCAACTACCGCTCGGCCACCGCCATGATCCGCCAGCTGGCCTTCGGCAAGCTCGATCTCGAGCTGCACATCCACTACGGCAAGCACCAGGGGCGCGACCTCGACGAGTTGATGGACGAGCTGCTGGCCGACTATCAGATCCGCCTCAAGACCAAGGCACCGACGATGGCGCGGCGGTTCGGCCACCTCTTCTCCAGTTCCACCGGCTACGCCGCCGGCTACTACAGCTACAAGTGGGCCGAGGTCCTCGACGCCGATGCCTTCACCCGTTTCGCCGAGGGCGGCGTGCTCAGTCCCGAGGTGGGGCGCGAGTTCCGCGACAAGATTCTCAGCAAGGGGAATTCCGAGGACGCCGCCAAGCTGTTCCGGGAGTTCATGGGCCGCGACCCCGGCCTGACGGCGCTGCTGGTGCGGAGCGGTCTGGCCTGAGCGCCGCACCGGTCGGGAAAATCCGCTTTCGCCGCCACCGCGTAAGCTTCTGACTTCCAGGGGAAACGCCGCCGAATCGGATTCGGAAGGCGCCCCTTGAGTCCGGTGCGATTTCCACTACTTTCCCCGGCGTCCTCCATGTCCTCCACGCCCGCTTCTCCCCGCTTTTCCTTCCTTCGCTGGCCGCTGGTTCCCCTGCCGGAGTCGGTGACCCGTTCCCCCGAGGATCCGCTGCTTGAGGGACACCTCGCGAAGGCCCGTTTCTCGGTCCGGCTGCTGCGCTACTGGTGGGCGGCCCAGGCAATCCGGGAGGAAGCGACGCGCCGCGGCGAACGCCTCACCATCGTCGATTACGGATCCGGACGCGGTTGGCTGAAACGCTTCGTCGGCGAGGACATCGACGCCCGCTGGATCGCCCTCGACTGGCAGCCCCAGACCAAGCTGCTGGAGAAAGCCGGCTACGACGAGATCCACGAGTGCAATTTCGATCATCCCCTGCCGCTGCCGGCCGGTGAAGCCGACGTGGTTTCCGCTCTCCACGTCTTCGAACATCTCCCGCGTCCCGCCCATTCGCTGACCGAAATCGAGCGCGTGCTGGCCCCGGGAGGATGCCTCCTCGCGGGAACGCCGACCATGCCCACGCTCCTCGCCCGCTGGCGCCAGGCCTCCTTCCGGCGAAAACTGGAGGAAGGCCGCGTGGCCCGGGGCGGTCACATCAACTGCCTCTCCCCGGATCGCTGGCGATCGCTGCTGGAAGACACCGGCCTGCGCACGGAATTTCTCACCGGCTCCCATCTCGTTCGTCATACCGGCAATCCGCTGGAGAACCTGCGACCGTGGATCCGGTTCAACCAGGCCTGGGGCGCCCTGTTTCCCTCCCTCGGATCCGAGGCCTGCCTCCGCGCGCGGAAGCCGAAGGACGTCACCCGCGAGGTGGCCGACTGGGAGCCGGAGGTTCTCACCGGCAGCAAGAAACGGCCGCGGGTGGTGATCGCCGGGGCGGTGTTGGTGTTGCTGTTCCTGGTCGGGCTCGGATTCTGGATGATCGAGGAAGTTCGCCAGGCCCAGGTCGATCGGGTGCTCTCGAACCAGCTGGCCATCGATGCGGAGCATTTTCTCATCGTCCACCACCACCTGCTCACCGACTTCGAGAGCCACGGCAACGTGACCATCATCGATCATCCCGACGAGATCGTGCAGGGGCTGCGCGACCTCCCGGCCGGCACCCACATCGTGCTCCACGAAGAGCATTTCGCCCGGATCGAGCACGCCGCCGAGGAGTATGTGATCGATTCCCGCATCGATGTCGGCGACGATGATTTCTACCTCATCCGCCGCGGCGGCGAGGGCACCTCGCTGGAGCACTTCCTCTCGCGGGAGTCGGCGCCGTGAGAGCCAACTGGGAGCACGGGCTTCTCGCCCGCACCGAAGCCCTGGGGTGATTCGGAAGCGGTCGCTCAAGTGACCGCGCTGCGCGGGGGATCGACCTTCGCGTCGCGCCGGAGCCGGGCCACCGAGTAGGCGGGGTCGTCGGGCAGGACCTCGACATCGACCATGGCGCCGGCTCGCTCGAGCATGCGACGGCAGTCGGCCGACAGGTGACGGAGCCGAAGGTTCTTCCCGGCCTGGCGATAGCGCTCGGCGATGGCGTTGATGGCCTCGAGTCCCGACATGTCGCAGACGCGGGCATGACCGAAGTCGATGACGATATTGGGCACGTCGGACTTTGCCTGGAAATGATCGGAGAAATCCCGGACCGAGCCGAAATAGAGCAGGCCCTCGAGCGAATAGATCTTCTCTTCGTCGGTTTCCTTTTCGACGCGGACGTAGACGTGCTTCGAACTTTCCCACGCAAAGACCAGCGCCGAGAGGATCACGCCGACAAACACTGCCAAGGCGAGATCGTGCATGACCATGGTCACGAGGGTGACGGCGACGATGACGAGGATTTCCGACGCCGGCACCTTGCCGAAGGTCCGGAGCGACGACCACTCGAAGGTCCCGATCACGACCATGAACATCACGCCGACCAAAGCCGCGATGGGAATCTGCTCGATCACCGGACCCCCCACCATGATGAAGAGGGCCAGCGCCACCGCGGCGGTGATCCCCGAGGTACGGCCCCGGCCACCGGATTTCAGGTTGATGAGCGACTGTCCGATCATGGCGCAACCGCCCATGCCGCCGAACAGGCCGGAAAGGAAGTTGGCGCCGCCCTGGGCGATGCACTCGCGATTGCCCTGGCCGCGGGTCTCGGTGATTTCATCGATGAGTTGCAGCGTCATCAGCGACTCGATGATGCCGACCATGGCGATGGTGAAGGCGATCTTGAGGATGAACTGCCACTCGTTGGCCCAGTCGATTCCCGAAGGCCAGACCGGCAGGGGAAACGAACCGGAGAGTTTCCCTTCCGGATTGCCCGGCGCCTGGGCAAGCACGTTGGAAAC
>JAUIGT010000345.1 GCA_030432615.1 Verrucomicrobiia bacterium | reverse complement strand
GTTCTGGTGGTGATCCCAGCCGACGTGGTAAAGTTGGATGAAACGGACGCCGCGCTCAGCCATCCGGCGGGCGAGGAGGCAATTCGCGGCGTAGGTTCCGCGTTGGCGGGCGTCCTCGCCATAAAGCGCGAAAGTGGCGTCGGACTCGCTCCCGGTGTCCACCAGTTCGGGCACCGAGGCCTGCATCCGGAAGGCCATTTCGTACTGCTCGATCCGGGCGCCGATCTCCGGATCACCGGCGATGGCGGCCTTCTGACGATTGAGCGCGGCCAGCGAATCGAGCGAGCGCCGCTGGGCCTGGCGATCGACGCCGTTGGGATTGGAGACGAAGAGAACGGGATCCCCGACCGACTGCAGCTTCACACCCTGGTACTGCGATGGAAGAAATCCGCTTCCCCAGAGGCGGGCCGCCACCGGTTGCGGAGTGCGCTTGCAACTGCCGTAGGAATTCAGAACCATGAACGCGGGGAGATCGCGGCACTCGCTGCCGAGTCCGTAGCTGACCCAGGTGCCCATGCTGGGGCGTCCGGCCAGTTGGTGGCCGGTCTGGATGAGCGTCCGCGCCGGATCGTGGTTGATGGCCTCGGTATGCATCGAGCGGATGACGCACAACTCGTCGGCCACGGTGGCGAGTTGGGGAAGACACTCGGCGTTCATCCAGGTGCCGCTCTCGCCGCAACGCTGGAAGGGATATTTCGTCGGCACCACCGGAAGCGACTTCTGGTTCTTGGTGAACCCGGTGAGCCGCTGTCCGCCGCGAACGCTGTCAGGCAGGTCCTCGCCGAAGCGCTTGGCCAGATCCGGCTTGTAGTCGAAAAGATCGAGGTGGGAGGGGCCGCCCGACTGGAACAGGTAGATCACCCGCTTCGCCTTCGGCGCGATGCGCCGGAGCCCCTCGATCCCGCCGATGCCGTCCCTTTCCAGGGCCGCGGCGGACTCCCTTCCCAGCAGGTAAGCCAGCGCGCCGGCGCCGAGCGAGAGCGAACTGGAAGCGAAGAACTGGCGGCGATTGAGCGCCAGCGAACTGGTGGCGGAAGGGAACATGAAGGCTTGAGGAAAAGAAATCCGAAATCCCGGACCCTGTAAATCACGGATTGGCGGCATGCCGGGGTGGACAGCAGAGACAGGATTGCGTTTTCTCTATCCTTCCTTGGCGATCCACCTATCGAAAGCGGCTCCGGCGTGAAGCGTTTCCTACCAATCCTCAGTGACCACGGCATGATCCTCGTGCTGCTGCTGATCTGCGTCTACTACTCGGTGGTGACGCTGAAGAAGCAGCCGGCGACGGGCGCCGACGGGGGGAAGGCGCTGGCCGAGGACGTGAGTGGCGAGTTGCGGGAAGACGACCGCGTTTTCGTGGTGGCGGGAACCAAGCCCGACGACCACGCGTTTGCCGACGCGGCGAGTCGGGTTCTTTCCGAGAACGGATTCGCGGTCGAGGTTTTCCGGGGGGCGCCTCCGGTGGTGAAGCGTGAAATGGAACAGGCGCTGGCCGGATCCGCCGGGAAGCCGGCCCTGCTCGTTTGCAGCGCATCGACCGCGGGGTGGCGGATCTTCAGCGATTTCAACGAACTGCCGCGCCGGTTTCCGGTCGAGCGGCTTTGGCCCGATTTCCTGAAACGCGCCAACCTGATCAACATCGCCGACCAGATCGTTGTCATCGCCATTCTCGCCATCGGCATGACCCTGGTGATCATCACCCGGGGGATCGACCTGTCCGTCGGCAGCCTGCTGGCACTCTCCGCGGTGGCGGCGGCGTGGTTGATCGAGCGGAACGGGGCCGAGAACGCCTCCATCGCGGTGATGGTGGGAGCGGGGTTGGGGGCCATTCTCATCTGCGGCGTGGTCGGCTTGTTCAGCGGGGCCATGGTTACGGCCTTCTCCATCCCGCCCTTCATCGTGACCCTCGCGGTGATGCTCATCGCCAGCGGCATCGCTTTCGACTGGTCGAACAACGAGTCGATTCACCGTCTCCCGCCGGCCTTCACCTGGCTGGGCCGAGCCGGGGTGACGGTTCCCGTGCTCGGCATTCGCCTGCCGTTCCAGGTGCTGCTGATGCTGGCGCTCTACGTGGGCGCGCATTTCTTCATGACTCGGACCGTGCTCGGCCGTCACATCTATGCCATCGGGGGAAGCCCGGAGGCGGCGCGCCTTTCCGGGGTGCCGGTCAACCGCGTGCTCGTCTTCGCCTATACCGCCTGCGCGCTGCTCGCCGGGGTGGGGGGCGTCCTCATGGCCTCGCAGTTGAAAAGCGGAGCACCGACCTACGGGGTGACCTACGAACTCACCGTCATCGCCGCCGTGGTCGTGGGCGGGACCTCGTTGATGGGCGGCAGCGGCCGCATTTTCGGAACCTTCGTCGGCGCGCTCATCATCGCCGTCATCCAGAATGGCATGAACCTGACCGGCATCGACTACGGGGCCCAGAAATACGTGCTCGGCGCCATCATCCTCATCGCGGTGCTGCTCGACCAGATGAAACGGCGCTTCCTCCGGGGCGCGGGGCGGCACGGCTGAAAGCTGGACGGGGAGGGCGTGAATCTTTATGCTTTTGAAAAGCTTCGATCCCCAGCTTGAATTGCCATGAAACCTTTCGTTGTCGCTGCCCTGTTCTGGAGTCTCGGTGTCTCCCTCACTGTGGCCCAGACGACGGTGCCCTCGACTCCGGGAGAGTTCCTGAAGCGCAAGCTCGGCGAAAGCGGGAGCGGATCGACGGGCACCGCCAGCACCGGAGTGAAACCGGCGGCTCCGAAGACGATCGTGATTCACTACGTCAGCGTGTCGCCGCTGCGCCAATGGTCGAACACCGAAGGCAAGACGATGATGGCTCGCCTGCTGGCGTTTTCGGCGCCGAAGGAAGGGGAACAGGGACCGGTGGAGGTGATTCGCGAGGGGAAGGTGCGATTTCTCCTCAACGGTGGGAAGGAACCGATCGATTACCCGCTTTCCAATCTGAGCCGAATCGATCAAACCGAGATCAAGCGGATCGCCGAGGCGGCGAGGGGTAGGGAACCCGAGGAAGCTCAGGAAAACGAACCGCGGTCCGATGAGGTCGATGCTCCCGATGAAAACGCGGAGCCGGAACCGTGAAGCGGCAGTCGTCCTTCGACCCAGCCGGTATCCTGGCACGGCTACGCCACGAGGAGGTCGAGGGCCTCTTTGATTTTCTCGAGCACACCCAGTTTTGGATCAAGGATAGCGGGGGGCGCTACCTCAAGGTCAACCGCGCATTCCTCCTGAACTACTCGCTGCCCCGAACATCTCTTGTGATCGGGAAGACCGACCACGATCTCTCCCCGGCTTACCTTGCCGAGCAGTTCGCAAGGGACGACATGCGGGTGCTGAAGGGAGAAAGAATCCTGGGCCGAATCGAACTGGTGGGAGGCTTCGATCGGGTGGCCGGCTGGTTTCGGACCTCCAAGATTCCGGTGCGGGATAGGGACGGTATGATTGCCGGAACGGCCGGCATTACCCGAAGGCTGCCGCGACTCCAAGCACCCGAATTCCCGGTTCCGGAACTGGCACCCGGGTTGGCTGCCATGCAGAAGGAGCCGTCGAGGCGCTGGAGCAATGCGGAATTGGCGAAGCTTGCCGGCCTGTCGGTGAGCGCTTTCGAGCGTAAGTTCCGTCGTCATCTCCACACCACTCCGATGCGTTTTCTCAAGCGACTTCGGCTGACACGCGCCGCTGCCGCTTTGGTTCAATCCGATCGCACACTGGCGGAAATTGCGATCAGGGAGGGATTCAGCGACCAGGCTCATTTCAGCCGGGAGTTTCGACGGGGATTCGGCTTGGCACCGAGAGCGTGGCGGGAGCGAGAGCGGTGCTCGCGTGATCACGATACTACCGGGAACCAGTGAGCAGGGTGTCGGCACCACGGAAGGAGCGCCGTTTTTATACAAAAAACTGCGGTTGGGAGTCAATACGACAGCGGTCGTCGAGAGTATCCTCGGAACCATGAAAACGGAAAGCGGAACCACCCTGATCTCCAACGGGCAATTGATCGACGGCACGGGTGCGGAACCAGTCCGCGAGGCGGCCCTGGTGTTCACCGATGGACGGATCACCTATGCCGGTCCGATTGCGGGGGTTCCCGAGGTCGAACCCGGAACCCGCCGGATCGATGCCCGGGGAGGCACCATCATGCCGGGCCTGGTGGAGGCCCACTTTCACGCCACCTATTTCAACATCCGGACCTTGGAGGATCTCGACATCAAGTATCCGGTCGAATACGTCTCGTTGCTTGCCTCGGTCAACTGCCGTCTCGCCCTGGAGTGCGGCTACACGTCCGCAAGATCCGGTGGCTGTCTCTTCAACGTGGATGTCTGGCTGCAACGGGCGATCGACGGCGATCTCATTCCCGGGCCCCGCCTCTCGCCCTCAGGGCGGGAAATCTGCTCGGCGGGGGGACTGATGGACTGGAATCCGGAGTATCGGAAGATCGGCATGGAGGGCCTGGTTTTCATCATCAACGGGGTCGAGGATGCGCGCCGGGCGGTGCGGTCGCTGGTGAAGGACGGGGTCGCATGGGTGAAGACCTATCCGACCGGCGACGCCGCCGCGCCAGACAGCAACGATCACCACACGCTCTGCATGACTTTCGAGGAAATGAACGCGGTCGTGGCCACCGCGCATAATCACGGGCTCAAGGTGACCGGTCACTGCCGGGCGACCGAGGGCATCAAGAACGCCCTGCGGGCCGGTTACGACACCCTCGAGCACGGCACCTTCATGGACGACGAGGCCATGGACCTGCTCCTGGAGCGGGACGTCCCCGTGATCCCTGCGCTGTATTTCGAAAAAGCCAGCGTGGAGCGGGGGGCGGAGTTCGGCCTCCCCCAGCGGGTCATTGATGGGCACCAGGAAACCCTCGATGGGGGAGCCGAGAGCGCGCTGAGGATTCTCCGGGAGGGCGGACGCGTCGGGATGGGCGGGGATTACGGCTTCGGTTGGAATCCCCACGGAGACTACGCGCGGGAATTGACCTTTTTCACCAAGGAGGTTGGCTTCACGCCGCTGGAGACGATCAAGTGCGCGACGAAGACCGGGGCCGAGATCGCCGGATTCGACAAGGAGATCGGAACGATCGAGCTTGGAAAGCTCGCCGATCTGCTGGTGGTGGACGGCGACGTGATCGACGACATCGCGATCCTGGAGGATCGTAGGAAGTTGCTCGGTGTCTTTCAAGGGGGTGTCCTGAAAGCGGGAACCCTGGCGCCCCGCATCGAGACGCAGGTCACGGTCGACGGATGAGCCCCTGTTCCGTAGTATCTCCCTTCGACAAGTTCGTTCTTTCACCCATGAAGAAGGTTCCTTTACCCGCGTCCCTGCTGGCCGCATTGATCTCCCTGTCCATAGGGCCGGTTACGGCCGAGGTGCCCGAGAATTTCCGGAAGGAGAACCTGGTCGCCTGGTGCATCGTGCCCTTCGATGCCGCCAAGCGAGGTCCCGCGGAACGGGCCGCTCTGCTGGAGGAAATCGGTCTGCGGCGGTCGGCTTATGACTGGCGCCAGGAGCACGTGCCCACCTTCGAGGAGGAGATCCTGGAGTATCGAAAGCATGGCATCGAGTTCTTCGCTTTCTGGGGTCAACACGACGACGCCTTCGCGTTGTTCGATCAATACGACCTCCATCCCCAGGTCTGGCAGACGCTGCGCCCGGGGGAAGGCGCGACCGAAGCAGAAAAGGTGATCGATGCCGCGAACAAACTGGAGCCCCTGGCGAAGCGGACCGCCGCCCTCGGCTCGAAACTCGGGCTCTACAACCATGGTGGCTGGGGCGGCGAGCCCGAAAACCTCGTGGCTGTCTGCCGGGAGATGCGGAAGCGCGGCCACGAGCAAGTCGGGATCGTCTACAACTTCCACCACGCCCACGATCGCATCGACGACTGGTCGGAGGTGTTCCCGATGATGCTGCCCTACCTCCATTGCCTCAACCTCAACGGCATGGTGAAGGGCGGTGACAAGGTCGGGAAAAAGATCCTTCCGCTGGGGCAGGGCGACGAGGAGAGCGAGATGATCCGGGTCGTTATCGAGAGCGGCTACGATGGACCGATCGGCATCCTCGATCATCGCAACGACACCGACACCGCCGAGACGCTACGCGACAATCTCGATGGACTGGCCTGGATCCTGAAGGAAATCGAGAAGCCCGGCTCCGGAGGCGAGAAACCCGTGCCCCGGGCGCCGGTGAAAGTGGCGCAGGCCGGTGCGGCTGTTTCGGCGCCGAAGCCGACGGGAGTCGAGTCGCTCGATCCCGCCTTCGGCAGTGCCCTCTCGGGTGGCCTGGTGGTGGAAGGTCAGGATGCCTACCGCAAGCCACCGATCACGGTCGAATGTCGGGCCCGCATCGATTCGAAACGCGGTTACAACATTCTCGTCGCCAGCGACACGAAGCAGTCTTCGGCTCATTGGGAAATCTTCACCATGAACGGGAGTGGAAAGCTGACGGCCTACCTGCCCGGGATGACGCCGGACCACGTCCGCAGCGAGATCGATCTGGCCGACGGCCGGTGGCACGCGATCGCGATGCAATATGCGCCCGACCGGGTGAGACTCTGGGTCGATGGAACCGTCGTCGCCGATCAGGAGGTGAGGCGGAAGCCGGGTGGAAAGCCGGTGCCGGGAGGGCTGGCCTTCGGTCGACTGGTGGAAGGGCGCATCGGCTGCGACGGGGCCATCGACGAGGTGCGGATCACCCGGGGCCTGCGTGAGGATCTCGGCAAGGTCGCGAAGATGCCGGCAAGCGCCGATCGACCGGAGGTGGTGGGTTACTGGAACTTCAACGATCTCAGGGATGCCGTCGCCTTCGATCGAGCGCCCTTGGAACCGGAGGCCAATCCCTACTGGAAGGCGGAGATCAATCGCGACAGAATCTACGATTTCTACGCCAAGCAGGCGCTCCACTTCGGAGCGATGAAGCCGGAGGAGCGCCCCGCGG
>JAUIGT010000344.1 GCA_030432615.1 Verrucomicrobiia bacterium | reverse complement strand
TGTCGAGGAAGTTCGTCGGCGTCCACAGGAGTACTTTCTGGTGGGAACCGTGCAGGTTGGTCTCGAACAACCAGATTTCGCCATCGGCTCCTCTGGTCTGGTTCCACTCCTTCTCGCTCATGGGCTCCCAGAAAGTGGATTCCTCCTGCCGCCGGATAAGCTCGGTCCACATATCCTCACCGACGCTGAATCGGGAATTCTTCAGCACTTTGCCGGTGTTCCGATCGATCTCCACCGCGTGGAGCGTGGCTCTCTCGTCTCGATCTTTTCTTACGCTCCAGACGCGAGGATTTCGCGACCATGGATGAATGGTCAGGCGCACCATTCGGGTCGTATTCGATTCGATTGCATCGATGGACGGCTCGTTCGCGCAGTGGAGAATGCCGGGAAATCTTTCGATCACGGAAATCTCCTGTTCTCCGGAAAAGTAGGCGTGGCCCTGTGGGTCACTCTCGTGCCGGAAAGGGTCTCGCCAACTTCCCCAGGTTTTCCTCAAGTGGTACTGAAGGGCGAGATTGACGAATACGTGCTGGTCGAGGATTTCGGGCAGCTTGCTCAGAAATGACGGGTCCGTCGCGTTGGTCGAAAACGGGTCGCCGGTGGGCCCTGGGGACCATCGGAAGGCGGCGCTACGCAGCTCGTATCGCCACCAGAGCAGGTCCGCCGCCACGTAGGCCACCACCAGTCCGACAAGGATCAGGCCGAAATAGCGAAAGCGTCTCAGGGCGGCGAGTTTCACACCGCGAGGCTACCAGAGCGGGCGGCTTTTCCCCAATCGAAATCGCCTTTCCATGCCCGACTCGAAAAAAGGGAAACTTTCCTGACGGTTTCCGATCGGAAAAAGCGCCTTGAGAGGGAGAACCGCAGTTCTCCCGAATGCTCATGCGCTTTTTCCCGATTTCTCTCCTCGCCGTTTCCTGGCTGGTCGCACTGACCTGGTGCTCGCCGATGCCGGTTCAGGCACTCAATCCCGTGGTCACGCAACTGCTGCCACGCGGCGGTGGGGATCGGGCCGCCAATCTGTTCGGACGCGCCGTGTCGGTGTCGGATCGCTTCATCCTGGTGGGCGAACCGGGAGACGATACCCGCGCCAACGATGCCGGGGCGGTCTACGTTTACCATGCCACCACCGGGCGCTTCCTCCGCAAGCTGACCGCCGCCGATGGCGCGGAGGAGGATGATTTCGGCTTCAGTGTCGCCCTCTCTGGGAATCTCGCGCTCATCGGCGCGCCGGGAGTCGATGACACGGGGCCGGATGCGGGCGCCGCCTACCTGTTCGATGTCGCCACCGGTCGGCAGCTATCGAAGCGGATTGCACCCGAGGTGACCGCGGCACAATTCGGGACCTCGGTGGCCCTGATCGGTCGGGTCGAGTTGGTGGGTTCACCCAGCGCTGATTCGAGCCAGGGGGCGGTCTATGTCTTTTCCCCCGGTGGCAGTCCCGCCATGAGGAAGCTGGTGGCGGCGGGCCGGGATAATTCCGACTTTTTCGGGGAAGCCATCTCGGTTTCCGGTCGTCTGGTGGCGGTGGGGGCGAGCGGTGACGACGATGTGGAGCCCGACGCGGGGGCGGTTTACGTCTTCGACTGGGAGACGGGAGTTCAACTTAGGAAATTCACCGACAGCGGGGCGGTTCAGGGTGACCATCTCGGGGTGGCGGTGGCCATGGACGGCGGCACCCTGCTGGCGTCTTCGGTGGGGGTCGGCACCGGGCTGCGAGGCGCGGTTTATGTGTTCGATGTCACCACGGGCGACTGGGAGGGAACGCTGATCCCGGATGACGCCGCCGACAACGACCAATTCGGCACCCGCATCGCTCTGGAGGGCAATCTCGCCATCATCGGCACGCCCTTCAAATCGAACCGAGCCGCGCCGGGCGTCGTGTACGCCTTCGACGTGGCCCAGCGTCGGCAGGTGGCGAAATGGTCGGCCGTGGGAGGCGTTGCCGGAGACGACTTCGGCTTTAGCGTGGCCATCGGGGCGAACCGGGTGGTGATCGGCGCCATCAGCGACCCCGTCAATGGCCCTCTCTCCGGTGCCGCCCATCTCTATCGCCCCATCTCCGGTCCCCTCGCCATGCCGGCGATCGCGGCGTCGCGCGATTTCGCGCCGGGGGTGATCGAGGGGGATTACGCGCGCTTTTTCGAGGCCTTCGTCAATGAGGCTGGCGAGGCGCTTTTCCGCGCCAGCCTGGTCGGACCCGGCGCGGCGCGGGGGAAAAACCAGGCGCTCTTCCACACCCTGGGGACGGGACAGACGGTGGCGCTGGCGGCGCAACGTGGCATGACTGATCTCGGCGGCGGCGCGGTGGCGACACGCCTGACGACGCCGATCCTCAATCGCGCGGATCGCGGGATCTTCGAGGCCATCCTGCGGGGAGCGGGGATCAACGGGAGGAACAATCGAGCGGTGTACCAGGTGAGGGAGGGAGAGGCGCCGCAAAAATTGTTCGGGACCGGCGAGCCGATTCCCCAACTCGGAGGAGGCGCCTTGCGTCGCTGGTTTGATCTCACGCAGGACCGCACCGATGGGGCCGCCAGGGCGGGAGTGTCCTACCAGATGTTTCCGGGGATCGGAGGGATCACACGGACCGAGGACTCGGGCGTGTTTCAGATTTTCGACAGTGGCGATATTTCTCGATGGAGAGAGGGACAGTCCGATGTCGTGGACACTCGATCAGGCGGAGTTGTCCCCGTGGGAGATCCCCTGGGGCAGTTCATTCCTCGCCTGGCGATGCCGGGTGATACCATGGTTCATTTTCCCGCATTCCTTCAAAGCGATCCCGCCGGCAACCAGGGGCTCTTCAGGGCGTTCAACGAGCCCGACCTGATGGCTCGAAAAGGTGGCGCGGCTCCGGAGCAGGACTTGCCTCAACTCACGACGGGCGACTATCGCAGTTTTCTGGCGGAAACTTCGCGTGACGATCACCCATTCTTTCGGGCCACCTTGCAGGGGCCGGAGGTGAACGGTCGCAACAACGAGGCGCTCTTCAGCGCGCTGCGGAGCGATTTTCCCAACCTCGAGAACATCGCTCGCAAGGGCTTGGAACCTGATGGCGCCAACGAGCCAGGCGTGGTGCACCGGCGGTTCCTCCAGTTCTGGCCGGCGGGGCCGCGGGCGCTCTACCTCGCCAAGCTGGGCGGGCGCGGGGTCAACGCCAGGAACGACTGCGCCCTCTACCTCAGCCAGGAGGACGGTTCGCGGCTGCGTTTGCTGCGCGAGGGGGATGCGGTGCCGGGTAGTGACGGGGCGCGGGTCGGCACCATCCTGAGAATCCACGGGGATCACGTCAACGGCCACTATGCCATCCTGACCACCCTGGTCGGTGGCAAGCCGGGGGCGAACCTGGCCCTCTGGACCGGTCACGCGGGAGCGGGGAATGCCACCACCCAACGGGCCCTGCGCCTGCCGACGCTGCAACTGCGCAAAGGCACTGCCTACCAGCGCATCACCGGCGAGACCGTGATCGTGAAGAGCTTCAGCTTCCCCAACACCGCCGATCGCGGTGGGGCTGGAGGCAAGGGGAACGGACAGGTCATCAATCAAGAGGGCATCGTCGCCCTCTGCCTGGAGTTCACCAACCGCGGCAAAGAGGTGCTGGTGGGGAAACCGTGAGGGAGGAATTCAACAACGCCATTGAGTCATGAACGAGCAAGATCAAGCGGAGCCGGGAAATCGCCGTGGCATGGGCCTCCAGCCCATGAATTCGCCCGCTGTCGTCTCTCCCGGCAGGAGTCGGCTCAACGCTGAAGCGAGGAAACCGTTCACCCGGGAAGGCGCTGGGGAGAGGAAGCGTGTCTCCTGTCACTTGTGGGCTGGAAGCCCATATCACGCGAGAACGAAAGCCATGAACGATCTTACCCCAGACAATCATTCCATCCGACGCCGGAGGAGGCTGCTCGCTCTTGCGCTGGCCGGGTTGCTTGCCTTCGGCCCCCTGACCGCGAGCGCGAGCCAGCCGGTCGTGTCCAAGCTGCATCAGACCGGGCGCGAGGACTATCAGGGGTCCCGGTTCGGTGAATCGGTGGCGGTTTCCGAGAAGTGGATCCTGGTGGGAGCCAGCGAGCCCGGTGCGCTGGACATGTATGGCACCGTAGTGGTCAACGAAGGGCTCGGATCGGTTTCCGTTTTCGATACGAGGACGAGGCGCCTGGTGAGACGTCTCGCCGCCGATGACGGGGCCGTGGGTGATGCGTTCGGCAGATCCGTTTCCGTGTTCGGCGATCTCGCGTTGATCGGTGCCGTCGATGCGGCCTATGTGTTCGATCTGAGGACCGGCCGACAACTGAGGAAGCTGTCGGCGCCCGAAGAGAATGTTCGCTTCGGGACTGCTGTCTCCCTGAGCGGCCGGCTGGCGCTGGTCGGCAGTCCCCACGGGTCCGGACTCGGTCCCATGACCGGAGCGGCTTGGATCTACGATCTGGATTCCAGCGGACCGCCGATGAAGCTGGCGGCACTCGACGGATCCGGGGCCGGGGCGGGAGACCAATTCGGCGAATCCGTTTCGCTCTGTGGCAATCTTGCACTCGTTGGCGCTTACTTGGACAGCCACAGTGGGAAAAGCCAGGCCGGCTCCGCCTACGTGTTCGACGCCCGGGGCGGGAACCAGCTTCGCAAACTCCTGGCGGAGACTCCCGTGGATGGCGGCCAATTCGGGGAGCGGGTCGGGATCGACGGAAACGTGGGAGTCATCTCCTCGGAGGGCCCTTTCACGAGCACGCCTCCCACCGCCTGGGTGTTCGATCTTTCCACTGGCACCCGTAAGCACCAACTGGTGCCGGGCGACAGCGTTTCCTTTGACGGTTTTGCGTCGAGCATCGCGGTCGATGGGAACCTGGCCTTGATTGGAGCGCCCGGGAGCGTGAGCGCCTATCTTTTCGACGTGAATACCGGGGAGGAACTCGCGAGGATTCCGTTGCCTGATCCGAAAGGAAATGATTTCGATTTCGCAAGCAGCGTCGCGCTGTTTGGTGATTTTGCGGTCATCGGCTTCCCTGGCGATATCGACCGGGGCAAAAGACCGTTCACCGAATCCGGGGCCGCCTATTTCTACCGACCCTTGGCGCGACCGCTTCCCCTTTCCACCCTGACCCAGACGCGGAATTTCGCCCCCGGAACGGTGGAGGCGGATTTCCTCAGCCTGCTGGACCCGGTGATCAATCCGGAGGGCGAGACCGCCTTCGTCGCCGCCCTCACCGGACCGGGCGCGGGCGGCGGCACCGCTCGTCGCGGGATCTGGAGCGACGCGGCGGTGGGCAATCCACTCGGGCTGGCGGCGCGCGGCGGCACGGACATCGGCGGCGGGCTGCTGGTGAACGCGACGATGAAGCCGATCTACAACCGGCCCGACGACCTCGTCTTCCAAGGCTCGGTGCGCGGCACGGGCGTCAACGGGAGCAACAACACCGCCCTCTTCCGCTCGGTCAACGGAGGCGCGCCCAATGCCTTCCTCCGCAAGGGATTCAGCCATCCGAACTTCTCCGGCGCAGTGCTGGAGCGCTTCCTCGAGGTGAGCCAGTCCCACGTCGGGAATGTCGCCGATGTGGCGGTGGCGTTTCGCTATCGCTTCGGTCCCGGAGGCGTCAGCCCGATCAGCGACACCGGCATCCTGGCGGTCGATCACGACGGTTCGCTGCGCGATTTCTTCAACGAGGACTGGTTCCTCGACTCCGTCGCCGACACGATCTGGGCGCAGTTCACCCCGCGCTCCACCATGGTGGGCAACCAGATGGCGTGGTCGGCCTTTCTCAAGGGCTCGGCCGTGAGTCCGGCGGACAACATGGGACTTTTCCAGATTCAGCCCGGGGCGCCGCAGGAATCGTTCGTGGCGCGCAAGGGCACCCCGGTGCCCGGCGGCGGGGTGATGCGGACCTTCCTCGCCGAGGCGATCAATCCCGACGAGATCGTGACCTATCGCGTCGCCTTGGCGGGCGCGGGGGTGGAAAACGAGAAACTGCAATTCGGCAGCGAGAACGTCTGGACCAAGGGGGATCTCGTGGACTACATCTCCCAGTCCGGCTTTCCCTCCGGCGCCCGGCTGACGCGGGTGTTGAAATTCTGGCCCGCCGACGACAACCGCATCTTCTACCTCGCCAAGGTGACGGGCCGGGGCGTGAACGCCTCGAACGATTGCGCGCTTTTTCTCTGGGACGGCAACTCGGCCCAACCCTGGGACACGATCCAGGTGCTGATACGGGAGGGCGAGTTCGCCCCCGACTGCGACGGGTCGAAGATCCGGCTCATTCAGCGAGTGGACGTGGATCCCCATTCCGGCGAATACGTGATCCTCGCCGGGCTCACCGGGCATCCTTCGATGAACCAGGCCCTTTTCACCGGCAGCGCCAACGTCGGCGATCCCATCACCGGCCGGGCCCTGCGCCTGCCGGTCATGAAGCTGCGCAAGGGAACCAGCTACCAGGCCGCCTTGGGCGAGACCACGCGGCTGCTGAGCCTGAGCCTGACCAACACCAACGACCGTTTCGGCGCCGGCGCCAAGGGAGGGCCGCAGGTGATCGACAACCAGGGCCGGATCGTGGTGAGCGCGCGCTTCACCAACCGGGCCTGGGAACTGTTGAGCGGGAAGCCCTGAGCTTGATTTTTTGGGAGCGGGAGAACCGACGCAGGGAGGAAAAACGGGAGGAATCCCAGGGTCGATGGAAAGCGGGGCGTCCAGGGGGGCCATTTCCGCTTTCCGTCGGCCCGCCCGCCCGCGCCCTCCCGACCGGGTAGGCCTGGGTCGCGGACTCGACCCGGTTTGGCTGATACCATTTCCGAGAAAAACCTGACGATTTTCGGAGGCGGTTTTTCTCGGGGCGAGGCACGAGGAGGATGCGATGCGGGCATCGCAACCGACGAGCAACGAAGCAACCGGGGAGAACCGACCCGAATCTCCGAGAAACGCCGAAGGCTGAATCCCCTTTTTTGCCTTCCCTGAATCGTCAGGTGATTTCTTGGATT
>JAUIGT010000343.1 GCA_030432615.1 Verrucomicrobiia bacterium | reverse complement strand
CCAGCAACTGCTCGAGCGCGACTACGGCGACCGCTACCGGAACCAGATCGACGATGGCCGCAAGAGCCGCGCCATTCTCGATCCCACCCGTTCGCTGGGTTCGGTGATCCGCCTGTTCTCCCAGAGTGAGGAGTATTCGGACGACTACAACAGTTTCATCGCCTCGATCCCGCGCACGGTGAAGGATTTCATCTTCACCCTGAAGCGTTACTACAAGCCCGACTGGGGCGACGACTGGCGCAGTCGCTTTCGCGTGGACAGCATCAACGGGCAACCCGGCGTGATGCTGAAGTACCGGCTCGCTCCGGTGATCACCCAATACCTGCGCGTCGGTTACGCCGAGGATGGTTCGTGGCGGATGTTCGGCCTGCGGAAGGATTTCGTGTCCGCCACCAAGCTGCAGCGCGAGGACGACATCTCCGCGTCCGTGGTCGTGCCCGCGGCCCAGGTCGATCGCCGCTACCTGCACCCGGACGTCGATTTTCCGGCCTACAAGTTCATCGAGAACTGTGAATACCGGCTCTTCCAGCGACCCGACGAGGCCATCCACCGCGGCTACGACCGCAAGACCGAGCTGGATTTCTCCCGGAAGGGGAATTTCTTTTCCAACTACGAACCGATCACCCGCGAGGAGGGCCGGGCCATGGTCGAGGACGCCATTCGCTTCGAGCAGTTCACCGGGCCGATGCGGGACACCCTGAAGGAGTTCGCCGGCGCCGAGGACGGCACCTCCCCGGTCTACGGGATCAGTTCCGCCCATCCGCGCCTCGTCGACGGCAAGCCGACGAAAAATCCGCGCTACCTGCAGAATCGTCCCGACCTGGAGAATCCCCGGGCCGAATACCTCGCCGAGATCGGGTCCCGCCTCTACCGGCGCGTACCGCTGGACAAGCCGGTGCTCAATCCCGTGCACGCCGTTCTCCCCGGTCGGCGCAACAACCCACCCGACCACGCCGCCGGCATTCGTCCGCTCGCCGTCTACGGACCGATTCACTACCAGGAACTGCCCGAGTTGTTCATGGACTTCATCGCCAGCCTGACCGGCAAGTCGCCCTCCACCACCGGGGCAGGTTCCGAGGGCGCGCTGACCAAGGGACCGTTCAACGCGCTGCCGCCGGTCTACGACCTGAACGCCGCGTTGCTCAGCTATCTGCTCACCGGGTACGAGGGATTCAGCACCGCCGCGGGATACATCGGTCCGAAATTCCGGGTCGATCACGACATCTCGCTGGTCGTCCCCGAGGTCTGGAGTCGCATGTTCCTCGAGGAACGCGATCCCAGGTGGCTGATCGAGAAAGGCTACCTGGAACCGGTCGAGGATTTCGAGCACGAAGGGAAAACCGTGCTCGGCAGCCGGCTGGGTTACCGCATCACCGAGAGTTTCGTGCAGACCTTCTTCGGCCGCATGTTCAACGATCCCGGTTCCGTCTTCACCGAGTCCATGCTCCGGCCCGAGCAGCAGGGGATGGCCGACTACGTCGATGGCATCAACAACATCGTCGAGACCCAGGAACGGGTGGCGAAGCAGTATTTCGAGGACGGCAGCGTCGAGTTGGCGATTCCACCCCTGAAGGTCCTGCTGCATCTCATGGTCGAGGGCAGCTACGAGGGCAAAAGCGCCGGCGATCCCGAGATCCGGGCGCTGTTCGACCGCGAGAACGTGTTGGCTTCGCCCTGGTACCAGGAGCGGCTCGACGCCAAGCTGGAGATCAAGAAACAGACCATCGCCCAGCACGTGGCATCGCTGGAGAATTTCCTCGAGAAGAAACACTACGCCAGCGAGGCCGAACGCATGCAGGTGAGCGATCGCCTCATCGCGACGCGCGAGAAGCTTGAGGTGCTGGAAAAGGAGCCCGAGATCTACCTCGACACCATCCGTGGCACGCTCGGCGTGCAGCCGGGGTTGGAGCGGGGGTGAGGCCTACGACGGCAACTCGACCTCGTCGTGATAGCGGACGGATTCACCGTCGAACGAGAGTTCACCGCGGCGTTCCAGTTCCTCGATGAGGGCATCGACCTCGTCTTCTCCCAGTAGCATCCGGAAATGATTGCGGGTGGAATTGCGCAGGCCGGTGAGCCGGCGGGGACGATGCGCACCGGAACGCCGGGATCCTGTCACCGTGGATTCGGGAGCCCGGAACGGGCGGGGAGAGCGACCAGGCACCCCTGGCCGGAATGGCACTGGGTGAACGGCACCGACGAGGCATTGCGTCGCGGAGCGACGAGGCATGGGTAGCCGGACGTTTCAACGTCCGGTTTGGAATCCGAGACGGAGGCCGCGTCGCGTAGCGACCGCTCACTCTCAGTCGGTTGCCATATGGAATGATGGAATGAGCGGTCGCTACGCGACGCCCTTTGCGGTATGGGATGGACCCCGTGGGTTGAAACCCACGGCTACCATGCACGGTCGCTACGCGACCCTTGGTCAGCGAGGAAAAAACCGACCGTCACGGATTTGGGAGCGCGCAAAGGGCGGGGAGAACCGGACGCGGCGAGCGTGTTCTCGTCACCCCTCCGGGGTTCTCGTTCTTCCCTTGATCGAAATCCGGACGTTCCGCTGCGCTCCACATCCGGCTACCTTCTTGTCGCCCCTGCGGGGCTTGCTCTGCCTCTGGACTCGGTATCGGAAACGCGCTGACTGCGTCCTCTTGGAACCGCGTTCGATGCGTGGCTCCATCAAGTGCCGGAGGCACGGCGAGACGGTAGCCCGGCGTGAAGCGGAGCGGAACGCCGGGATCCTGCCCCTGTGGATTCGGGAGCCCTGGAGGGGCGGGAAGAGGTGGGCTCGGCGACCAACCAAATTCCGTGATGTCTCGTTGCGCTCCCGCTTTCCCGAGCCGACCCGCTACCCGTCACGACGACAGCGCGGCCGATTCCGGATAATGATAAGTGATCGCCTCGCCCTCCAGCGAGAGGTCGCCGCGTTTCTGGAGCGACTCGATCACCGCATCGATCTCTGTGTCGTCGTGAGGCGAGTGCAGGAAGAAATGCTGGGCCGTGTTCCGCAGTTTTTCCCGAGTCGTGGGGCGATGCGCGCCGCGCCCGGCGAGGAACTGGGAGAAACTGTTCACCCTCGCCTTCAGGGACCGGCGGACAAGGATCAGTTCCGAAAGCTCCGACACCCGTCGAACCAGGATCTTTCGCTGCCTCAGGTGTTCCAGCAGGGGATCGAACCCCTTGTCCTTCGAGACGACGTGAAAGAAGGCGTTGGGATCCTTTGCTGCCAGCTCGCCGATGTAGTAGGCGATGTGAAAATCCAGCGCGTTCTTCCCCGACCCGGACATCTGGATGTAGGCGCCGTCGTCTCCGAAGGCCTGCAGCATCGTCGCCAGCTCGATCGACACCTTCTTTTGCGTCTCCCCGACAAAGACGAAGACCTTCAGCGGAAACTCGGACGGCGAAGGAAGCGACTTCGGCTGCACGTTTTCGAAGTCGATGAGCAGGTATTGGTTCCTCAAGAGACGAAAATGTTTTATGGAAATTATAAGCTAAGCCGCAACAATTCAACCGGATTCTTGATCGGTGGCCTGGATCCGGGCCTCGGTGGTTTCCCTCGCCCGGTCGATGATTCGGAGCAGGGCGACACTGGCATGGTGTGCGGCCACGTTCAGCCACAGGACGAAAGCCAGGATCGACAGGACGAGCGGGCGCTCGTCTCCCGCCAGCAGGATGAGCACCGTCATGCCGATCGCGAACGGGTAGTAGAGGGCGGCACGGCGGGCGTGGCCTTCCATCGAATGCAGCACCGTCCTTTCCCACCAGGTTCGGCAGAGGTCGTCGCGGGGAGATTCCCTGAACCATTTCATGATACCGGTCATTCCACCGGAACTCGCCGACAAAGGCAAGCGTCGGGAGATCGCCCGGGCTGCCTAGAGTGAAAGATCTGGTCTTCGGTTCCGTATTCGTGGTAACCAAGGGAGTCATCTCTCCTCCGACCCCATGAATTCCGACGAATCGAACCTGGATCCCGAATTGGTCAACGACGTCACCGGGCGGCTGCTGACGGAAATCGGCAAAGTCATCTCGGGCCAGGAACACGTGGTCAATGCCCTGTTGCTCAGCCTTTTCTGCCAGGGACACTGCCTGCTCATCGGCGTGCCCGGCTTGGCGAAGACGCTCCTGGTGCGATCGCTGGCGCGGACGCTGGGATTGAAGTTCAACCGCATCCAATTTACGCCGGACCTGATGCCGAGCGACATTCTCGGTTCGGAAATTCTTCACGAGCGCGCCGGCAGCATCGAGTTCGATTTTCAGCTCGGCCCGGTGTTCACCAACCTGCTCCTCGCCGACGAGATCAACCGCACGCCACCGAAGACGCAGTCGGCCCTGCTGGAGGCGATGCAGGAACACCACGTCACCGTGGCCCGGGAGACCCGGGAGCTGCCGCTGCCTTTCCTGGTGGTGGCGACCCAGAACCCGATCGAGCACGAGGGCACCTACCCGCTTCCGGAAGCGCAGCTGGATCGTTTCATGTTCTCGATCGAGGTTGGCTACCCCGGCAAGGAAGTCGAGGTCGAGATCGTGCGGCGAACCACCCAGGGCGTGCAGGAAACGATTTCCTCCGTCGTCACCCGCGACGAACTCATGGACGTGGAGAAGATCGTCCGCGCCGTACCCGTGGCCGATCACGTGCTCCACTACGCCGTCGATCTCGCCTGCGCCACCCGGCCCGGCGAACCGGGCGCGGCCCAGTGCGCCGCCGAGTACATCGAGTGGGGCGCCGGTCCCCGCGCCTCGCAGTATTTGATTCTCGGAGCCAAGGCGCTGGCGTTGATGGAGGGCCTCGCCGCCCCGGAGACCCGGCACGTGCGGGAAGTCGCCGCCTTCGTGCTCGCCCACCGCATCGTGCCCAACTACCAGGCCACCGGCGAGGGACTGAAACCGACCGATCTGGTCGCCAAGCTGCTCGAGGAAACCCCGGAACCGGGATACCGCAGCTGAGCCGATCCAAGCTGAGCTGAGTGAATCGGTCATGGCCCGTCGATCCGCCTTCCAGGAAGCCAAGCGGCGCGCCGCGTCGCGGGTACCTCCGCCGCTGCCGGACGCGGCGCGGAAGGTGTCGTTGAAACCGCCCCCGCTTCCGAGCCACGCCCGAAAGACGGCGAGAACGCCGGTGCTGGCGCCGGGGGATCTCGATCCGCTCAAGAATCTCCTGCTCTTCGCCCGGACCGTGGTCGAGGGCTGGTTTGCGGGCAAGCATCGCTCGACCGACTTCGGCACCAACGCCGAGTTTGCCGAGCATCGTCATTACGTGGTCGGCGATCCGGTTTCCGCCATCGACTGGAAAGTCTACGCCCGCAGCCGGAATCTCGCCGTCCGCAAGTATCGAGAGGAAAAGGACCTGACCGGCTACCTGGTCGTCGATGTCAGCGGTTCCATGGCCTACCAGGCGAGGGGCCGCGAATCCAAGCAATTGCGCGCCGCCCGCATCGCCGCCTCGCTCGCCTACCTGATGCAGCGCCAGGGCGACAAGTCTTCGTTGGCGCTCTACCACGAGACCCTGGCCGGCTACGTCGCGCCCGGTTCGACCCAGCGCCACCTCCACGAGGTCGTCACCCTGCTGGAGGACGCGGTGGCCGATTCCAAGGGGCGCACCGTGACGCACGGAGCACTGGATCTCTGCGTGCCGCTCTTCAAGAAGCGCGGCAGCCTCATCGTGATCTCGGATTTCTTCACCGATCTCGACCGCTTCTTCGACGCCGTCGCCCGTTTCCAGCACCGCAAGTTCGATATCCTCCTGCTCCACGTGGTCGATCCCGACGAGGTGGTGTTGCCCGACGTGGCGCTGGCGCGTTTCATCGACATGGAAACCGGCGAATCCCTCCAGGTGGCTCCGGACGAGGTGCGCAACGCCTACCGCAAGGAGATGGAAGCGATGACGGATCGGCTCACCCGCGAGGCTCGGCGGCGCGGGATCGACTACCACATCCTCAAGACCGAGGAGCCCTACCTGGACGCGATCGAGGCCTGGCTCGGGCTCCGGGGGAAAACCCGAGGCGGAAGGAGGCGGGGGCGATGAATTTTCTCAACGGCGGTCTCTTCCTCGCGCTGGCGCCACTCCTGGCGCTGCCCCTGGCCATTCACCTGTTCAACCGGCATTTTCCCCACGCGATCCGGTTTCCCGACCTCGAGCGCCTGCGGAAGTCGCTGTCGGAGCGCTCCAAGCTGGTTCGCTGGCGGCATGTCCTCATGACCCTGCTGCGCACCCTGGTGGTGCTGTTGGCGTTGCTGGCTTTCTTGAAACCGGTGCTGCCCCGCTTCGGTTCGCAACCGGGTGCCGAGCGTGAGGAAGGGCGGCGCGTCCTGCTCGTCATCGACCGCTCGCTCAGCATGCGGCACCAGGCCGGGGCACGGACCTCGGCGGAGAAGAACGCGCTGGTGGAGGCCGGAAAGATCCTCGCCACCCTCGACGGCGAGGACCGGGCCAACGCCATCCTCGCCGGAAACCAGGCCCGGGCCCTGCTGCCGGAATTCACGCCCGACCACGAGCGCATCCGCACGTCTCTGGCGGCCCTGCCGGCCTCGTATGAGCGCGCCGAACCGGGGCGCGCGGTGACGCTCGTCTCGACCCTGCTGGAAAGCGGCGGCGCCGGGGCCGAGGTGTATTTTCTCTCCGATTTCCAACGCGGCAACTGGGCCGACGCCGGATTCGACGGGCTGCCCGAGGGCGTTCGCGTCTTCTTCGTGAACACCGCCGGCGACGGCGGTCGTGCCAATGCCGCCCTGCTCTCGGTGGAACCCTCGGCGACGCGCGTGGCCCTGGGGGAATCGATTCGGTTGGAAATCACCGCCGCCAACTGGAGCGACGATCCGGCGACCCTGCCGGTGGAGGCGATCGTCGATGGACGCTCCTCGGTGGCGGGCGAAATTCCGGCCGCACCCTGGTCGACCGGCCGCCTCACCCTGGAACTGGCGGCGCCGGCGGAGGAGGGAATTCACACGCTCGATGTCAGGATTGCAGAGGACGACG
>JAUIGT010000342.1 GCA_030432615.1 Verrucomicrobiia bacterium | reverse complement strand
AGATCTGCCCCGTTCCCGCTTCCGGGCCGTCGGAAGAGGCGAAGAGGGTGCCGAAGCTCCCAACACGGATCCGGACGGCACCGACAACCCCGAGGGTCGCCAGGAAAACCGCCGGGTGGAAATTCTCATCCGCAAGGGAATCGATGCCAGCGCTGAAAAGCCCGGCCCGGAATTGAATTGATTCGTCCCGGGCGATTCCACTCCTTCCCCCCTCCCTCAAGCCGCGCCTTTCCCTGCGATTGGCGCGGCTTTTTCTTTCTTCCCCAATTCTCTTCCACGCTTTCCAATCCGCCCGCCAGCCTGTTCGCTTGGGGCCCGGAATCGCGAGACCCTCGGCGAGGATTCAATGGGTCGGCGCGGAGATCTTCGCTTCGCTCAGTTCTCGACGGCGGCGCTCGACGATGGAGTCGGCGATCTCCACGATCATCTCCTCCAGCAACAGTCTCAGGTGGCTGCCGGTGCGGTAATCGGCCGGAGCGATGTACTTGATGCGATCGGCCGGACCACTGAGCTGGTAGGCCTTGCGGAAACTGGCGCGAGTCTCATCGTCGGGATTGTAGACGGCGATGGCGTGGCCACCGAATTTCTTCATGACGGTGAAACAGGGCACATCGGTGGGACCGTCCCCGAGGTAGATCATGTTCTTGAACGGCACCGGGCGGAGTTCCTCTGGCATGTGATCGTTCACGTCCTCGTTGGGCTCGAGCATGCCCTTGTTGATCCGGAACAGGTACTGAGTCTTGCCGGTGTGGCTGATGACCCGCTTGGGAAAGGCAATCTTCCCGCTTTCGTCCTCGGCGAACTCGCAACCGAAGATACGCTCGACCCGGGGAGCCAGCTCACTGCCCTCCAGGAGAGTCTTGATGCCGGATGAGACGATGTAATGCTCGATCTTGACCCCCATGGCGCGATGATCGGGTTCGAGCAGGGCCTCCAGCCCGTCGAACATGTCCATGACTCCCTTGAAGAACTTGAGATCCCTGCCCAGCGCGCGCAAGTCGGCGTTGGAGGGGCGGTCCAGTTGCAGGTAGTCGAGCATCACCTTGAGGTAGGCCAGCTCCGACTCGTAGCCCTCGCTCTCCACCAGGGTCTTGCAACGTTTCCAGAATACGCCCGGGTTGATCCCGAACTTGGGAAACAGCACCTCGTCCTGCATGTAGGTGGGACTGAGGGTCTGATCGTAGTCGTAGACGATCGCGATGATGTTCTGCGGCGCTGCCATGGAGAAGATGTCGGAAACGGGCAAAACTACCACGTTTCGGACTCATTCTCCAGCTCCGGGATCGACCTCCGGCAAGGCATCGCGGAGGGCCGCCTCCAGCTCCGGGAACTCCCAGTCGAACTCCCGCAGCCGGAGGACGGCGGGATCCACCCGCTGGCTGTTGAGGAAAAGTTCCCCCATGCCGCCGGGGGCGAGTTTCAGGGCGAAGGCCGGCGCCGGCAGCACGGCCGGACGATCGAGCACCCGGGCCAGGGTCTCCGTGAACTCGGCGTTGGTAACCGGCTTGGGAGCCACTGCATTCACGGGTCCTTCGAAGGCCTCCTGCTCCACCGCCTGGACGAAGGCTCGAGCCACGTCACGCACGTGCACCCAGGGCATCCATTGCAGCCCCGATCCCAACCGTCCACCGAGGTAGGCCCGGAAAATCCAGCGCATCAGGGGCAAGGCGCCGCCGTGCTCGCCGAGCACGAAACCGATGCGCACGGAGACGGAACGCAACCCGATATCGGCGGCCTCGCGGGCCGCGGCCTCCCAATTGCGCACCACTTCGGAGAGAAATCCGAAACCGGCATCGCTGTCCTCATCGACCACGTTGTCGCCAGTGTCTCCGTAGAATCCGACCGCGGACGCACAGACGAGGGCTTTCGGCCGCTCCGAGGCCCGCATCTTCTCGATCCCGCGCACCAAGGCGCGGGTCCCCTCGACCCGGCTCTCGAAGATCCGGCGTTTTTTTTCCTCGGTCCAGAGTCCGAAGATCGGCTCACCCGCCAGGTGAATGACGGCGTCGAGGTTGCCGTAGTCGGCCTGCTCCGGCTGGGAAAACTCCCGCATCTCGACCACGCCGGGGACCTCCTCCTCCGGGTGACGGGAGAAGCCGACGATCTCATGCCCCGCTTCCTCGGCCACCTCGGTGATGTAGTAACCGATGAAACCGGTCGCTCCGGTCAGGCCGATCCGCAGCCGGGGACCGTTCGATTCCCGAGCCCGCCGGTCTGCCCCGGCTGCACTGTCCCGGCTCCTGGGCCCGTGCCTGCGCCTCCTGCGTTCGGTTCTCGCCATGGCTGGATTGAATGTCTTTGTTGGATCTCTGCCAATCTGGATCAGGTGAGTCGATCTGGCCATGCCCGATCGGGACGCATTGATAATCGGCACGGAAAGATTCGTCGCTGGCAATTGATCCGGACGCGTGCGACGGAGAAATCCTTACCACTACTTTCCTCCCACCTCATGATCCGGCATTACGTCTTCGATATCGGCAACGTCATCCTGAAGTTCGATTTCACCCAGGCGGCCTCGCGGGTGGCGGATCGCTGCGACCTCGAGGTCGGCGAGATCCTGCCCGCGGTGCAGCCCATGCACGAGGACCTGGAAACGGGACGGATGTCGGCCGACGATTTCATCGCCGAAGCGATTCGCCGCATCGGATTCCTTGGTGAGGCGGACGAACTACGGCACGCCTTCCAGGATATTTTCACGGTAAACGAACCGATCGCCGCCCTGATCGAGGAACTTCACGAAAAAGGCGAACCTCTCTACCTGCTGTCGAACACCAGCGACCTGCATGTGCCCTTCTTCACCCGGGAATACCGGGTCTTCGATCGTTTCCACGACGCGGTCTACTCCCACGTCGCGGGCTGCATGAAACCGGATCCCGAGATCTTCCGGATCGCCGCCCGGCAATTCGACGTGGACCCCGGAGAGACGCTCTACCTGGACGACCTTCCGGCCAATGTCGAAGCGGCCGACGCGGCCGGCTTCCGGGCGATGGTCTACGATCATCGCGACCACCAGGGCTTCCAGTCACGCTACGAGGAACTGGTCAGCGGCTGAGATCTTCCTGGTAGATGAGCTTGAACCCCTCCTTGAGCAGCACGCTCTTTCCGAATTCGTTGTCCTCGAGACAGAGAGCCAGCGCCGGGCGCCCGTTGGGTTGGGTGAGAATGGGGTAGATGAAATGGATGTTGGTCTCCGCGTTGAGCAACGCTCGGAGACAACCGGCCAGTCCGGAGGCGCCCTCGACCAGTTCGAGGACCACGACCTCCGTGGTGCTGTAGGGAATCCCGCGCTCGATGAAGAGGGTCTCCACGAGATCGGGATCACTCAGAATCATGCGAACCACGGTGGCATCGATCGAATCCTGGACGCTGATCCCTAGTACGATGACGTGGTGTTCGCCCAGGAGCCTCACCACCGAGAGCAGCGCCCCGGCTCGATTCTGCAGGAACACGGCAATCTGCCGAACCGGCGTGCCGACGGTGGTCGTTTCTTCGGGAGTGGTGCCGTCTTCGTAGTCCACGGGCGTGTCAGGAAAGTGTACCCGAAACCGGGAATGGGAGATTCTATACTCCTTTTTCCGATCGGGTCACGCTCGGTTTTTCTGGGGAGGTGAAGTCACTCCACGGTCACGCTCTTGGCCAGGTTGCGCGGCTTGTCGACGTCGCATCCACGGGCCACGGCGAAGTGGTAGGAGAGCAACTGAAGCGGGATCACCGACAGGATGGGACTGAGACATTCATGGGTGGAGGGAATGGCGATGAGGTCATCGACGATCGACTTCAATTCCGCCTCTCCTTCACCCTCGGTGGTGACGGCGATGACGGGTCCTTTGCGCGCCCGCACCTCCTCGAGGTTGCTGACGTTCTTCTCGAAGACCGAATCCCGCGGGGCCACGAACACCGAGGGCAGGGTTTCGCTGACGAGCGCGATGATCCCGTGCTTCAACTCGGCGGCGGCGTGACCACTGGCGAAGATGTAGCTGATCTCCTTCATCTTCAGCGCGCCTTCGAGGGCGGTCGGATAGTTGAACTGGCGGCCGAGGAAGAGCATGCCGGGGGCGTCGAGGTATTTCAACGCGATCCGGCGTATGCCTTCGCTCTGGGTCAGGATGCGCTCGATCTTTTCAGGCAGGGCGCGAATCTCCCGAAGGATCTCCTGTCCCTCGGCCATGGAGAGATGCCGCATTCGGCCCAGCAGCAACGCCAGCAGCGTCAACAGGGTGACCTGCGAGGTGAAGGACTTGGTGGCCGCGACCCCGATCTCCGGTCCACAGTGCAGGTAGCTGCCGCCGTCGCTCTCGCGGGCGATGGTGCTGCCGACGGAATTCACGATGCCGAGCACGCGATGCCCCTTGCGCTGGCCCTCGCGCAGCGCCGCCAGGGTGTCGATGGTCTCCCCACTCTGACTGAGCACGAAGATGAGAGTGTTCTTGTCGAGCGGTGGGTTCCGGTAGCGAAACTCGCTGGCGGTCTCCACTTCCGTGGGAATCCGGGCGAGCGATTCGATCAGGTACTCGCCCACCATCGCCGCGTGACTCGCGGTGCCGCAACCGACGAGGACGATCCGTTCGACATCGCGCAGTTCCCTCGGGGTCAGGTTCAAGCCGCCCAGCTTGGCGGAGGCCTCGTCATCGGAAAGCCGGCCGCGGAACGCGTTGGCGACGGTCTCCGGCTGCTCGAAGATCTCCTTGAGCATGAAGTGCGGGTAGTCGCCCCGTTCCGCCTGCTCGGGAGTGAAATCGACCCGGCTGACCTCGAATTTCGAGGAGCCGCCCTCGACTGTCTCGATCTTGAAATCCGCGTCCGTCAGGTAGACCAGATCCCGATCCCGAAGGTAGATGGCGTCCGAGGTGTGGGCGATGATCGCGCCGACGTCGCTGGCGAGAAAGTTTTCCCCCTTCCCCAAGCCGACCACGAGCGGACTGCCGAGTCGCGCGCCGACGAGGAAGCCGGGGGCGTCCGCGTGCATGGCGACGATGCCGTAGGTTCCGGCGACGTGCCCGAGCGCCTCGCGCACCGCGTGGACCAGTCGCATCTCCGGAGTGCCCTCGGCCTGTTCGTCGTAGCACTTCCCGATCAGGTGAGCGAGCACCTCCGAATCGGTCTGGGAGAGGAAGGCGTGACCTTCCTTCTCCAGTCCCTGGCGCAGTTTCTGGTAGTTCTCGATGACGCCGTTGTGGACCAGGGCGAGTTTGCCGGACCGGTCGAGGTGGGGATGGGCGTTCTCGTCGGTCGGCTCGCCGTGCGTCGCCCAACGCGTGTGACTGACACCACAGTTGCCGGCCACCGGCGATTCCCCGACGAGTTTCTGCAGGTTCGCCAGCCGACCGCGACACTTGCGCATTTCGACCGTGCGGGAACCGTTCATCACTGCCAGGCCCGAGGAGTCGTAACCTCGATACTCGAGCCGCCGAAGCCCGTCGATGAGAATAGGGGTGGCGTCGGCCTTGCCGACGTATCCGATGATGCCGCACATGGGGTAATCTGGAGTGGTTGGGAACGAAGAAAAGAAGGTCCCGGTGACGAATTCGGCGAGACTTCCGAAAATCGGAAAATTTAGCAGCTATTGCAGATTGGAAAAATTATAAATCGAATTTCCCACCTCGAAGCGCCAAGTGTGCCACTTTAGAACATGCCCGAAAGCATCTCTTCCAAGACCCTGAGATCCACCCTGGCCATCATCATGGGAGGCGGTCGCGGGACCCGACTTTTCCCGCTCACGCACCGGCGTTCCAAGCCGGCGGTCCCTCTCGCCGGCAAATATCGGCTCGTCGATATTCCGATCAGCAACTGCATCAATTCCGGCCTTCGGCAGATCTACGTGCTGACGCAGTTCAACACCGAGTCGTTGCACCGTCACATCGGCGACACCTACAAGTTCGATCCGTTCAGCCGCGACTTCGTCCGCATCCTCGCGGCGCAGCAAACGCCGGGCCACGACGAGTGGTACCAGGGAACCGCCGACGCGGTCCGGCAGAACATCGCCTACTTCCTCGAGCGTCCCTACCAGTATTTCCTCATTCTCAGCGGCGATCAGCTCTACCGGATGGACTACCGGGAGATGCTGAAGCAGCACCTGGATAACGGGGCCGACGTCACCATCGCGACCACGCCGGTGAATCGCGAAGACGCCCGCAGCTTCGGGATCATGCACACCGACGACGAGGGACGCATCACCGAGTTCAGCGAGAAACCGGGCCAGAACGATGAACTGCTCGACAAGCTGCGCATGCCGGAGGCGCTCCTGAAAAGCTCCGGAATGCCGACCGACCAGGAACGCTTCCAGGCGTCCATGGGCATCTACCTGTTCAATCGTGCCGTCCTCGAACGCTGTCTCGACAACGATCTCAAGGATTTCGGGGGCGACATCATTCCGCGATCCATCAAGACGCAGAATGTCTTCAGCTTCGTGTTCCAGGACTACTGGGAGGACATCGGGACCATCCGCTCGTTCTTCGAGGCCAATCTCGGGCTCACCCAACTGGTGCCGAGCTTCAACTTCTTCGACGGCGCCAATCCGATCTACTCCCGCGCCCGCTTTCTTCCCGCCAGCAAGATCAACAACGCCAACATCGAGGAAGCGCTCGTCTCCGACGGATGCATCATCAGCAACGCCAGCATCCACCATTCGATCATCGGCCTGCGTTCCGTGATCGAGAACGGCTGCCAGATCTCGGACTCGGTGATCATGGGTTCGGACTACTACGACAAGATCCAGGTGCACCCGGACGGCAGCGTCACCAGGCAACCCCTGCGAATCGGCAGTAACACCCGCATCCACCGGGCGATCGTCGATAAGAACGCCTGCATCGGCAAAGACGTCGTCATCGATCCCGGCAAGCGGGTGAACGAGGACCTGGAGCTGTGCTACATCCGCGACGGCGTGGCCATCATTCCCAAGGGCGCCTCCATTCCCGACGGCACGGTGATCTGATACCAAATCCAAGAAATCACCTGACGATTCAGGGAAGACAAAAAAGGGGAT
>JAUIGT010000341.1 GCA_030432615.1 Verrucomicrobiia bacterium | reverse complement strand
CTGTTCTTGCGGGCGGAGTTCGATTTGGTTTTCGTCTTCATAGCACCCGCCAGAATAGACGACTGCCGCCCCGCCTCGCGACTCTCTTCCGGAAGGCGCCGCGAAGCGGCTCCGTTCAACAAGCCGCTGCACAGAATCCCTGACCCGCTCCGAGTCGAATTTTCCATGTCGGTCCAACCCTTAACCCTGAAATCAACGCTCGCTCCCGGTCAGGGATTCTGTGAGCTTTGACGTTGGCAAAATGAACTGACTATTTTGACCGCACCGCTTTAGTCGTCCAAGATCGAGGTGACCTTCTAAATTACAGAGATTGCTACCATCATGAAAACCGTTCTGACCATCCTCGCTGCGTTCTGCAGTGTGACCATATGCGTGGCAGCACAAGTGGCAGACACAATCTACCACAACGGCGCCATCATCACCGTCAATGACGTCGCGCCGACCGCCGAGGCCGTGGCGGTCAAGGACGGCAGGATCCTCGCCGTCGGAGCCAAGGACGAGGTCCTCAAGACCAGGGGCGACGACACCCAACTCATCAACCTCGGCGGCAAGACGATGCTTCCCGGCTTCGTCGACTCCCACGGCCACACCTACATGATCGGCCTGCAGGCCTCGACCGCCAACCTGCTACCGCCGCCCGACGGCACGGGCAAGGACATCGCCAGCCTGCAAAAGCTCCTCGTCGATTGGGCGAAGCAGCGCAAGGAAGTCGTAAAGAAGGTCGGCTGGATCGCGGGCTTCGGTTACGACAATTCGCAACTCGCGGAAAACCGCCATCCCAACAAGGAAGATCTCGACAAGGTTTCGACCGATCTTCCGGTGATCATCATCCACCAGTCCGGGCACCTCGGGGTCGGCAACAGCAAGGCCCTGGAACTCGCGGGAATCACCGCCGAAACGGAGAACCCCAAGGGCGGCGTCTTCCAGCGCAAGGAAGGCTCGAAGGAGCCGAGCGGCGTCTGCGAGGAATACGCCTTTTTCATGTTGGTCGGCAAACTGGCCTCCAATTTCGACAACCCGATCAATGATGCACTCGTGGTGGAGGGGGCGAAGCTCCAGGCCTCCTTCGGCTACACCACCGCCCAAGAGGGCAGGGCCATGGGTGCCGGACTGGACGCGATGGAGCGTGTCGCCGACTCGGGCGAACTTCCCATCGATCTCGTCGCATACCCGGACGTGCTCGAAGTCAAGGACCCCAAGCCGTCGATGGAATACAAGAATGGTTACCGCGTCGGTGGCGTGAAGCTCACCATCGACGGCTCGCCGCAGGGCAAGACCGCCTGGCTGACGAAGCCCTACTTCGTGCCGCCGCCCGGCCAGCCTAAGGACTATGTCGGCTACGCGGCGATCGATGAGGAGACGACCTTCGCAGCAGTAGAAAAGGCCTACGCCCACGGCTGGCAGATCCTCTGCCACGGCAACGGTGACGCCGCCTCGGACCGCTTCATCGCCGCCATCCGCAAGGCGGAGGCGAAGCACCCGGACGTCGACAACCGCCCGGTGCTCATCCACGGCCAGGTTCTGCGTGAGGACCAGGTCGATGCGCTGAGGGAGTTGAGGATTTTTCCCTCCCTTTTCCCGATGCACACCTTTTACTGGGGCGACTACCACCGCGATTCGGTGCTCGGCCCCGAACGCGCGCCCAACATCTCGCCCACCGGCTGGGTGCTCAAGCGCGGCATGATGTTCGGCAGCCATCACGACGCGCCCGTCGCGCTGCCGGACTCGATGCGCATCCTCTCCGCCACCGTCACGCGCAAAACCCGCACTGGCAAGGTCCTCGGGCCCGAGCACAAGGTGCCGGTGGCCACCGCCCTCAAGGCCCTGACCATCTGGCCCGCCTGGCAGCACTTCGAGGAAAAGACCAAGGGCAGCATCGAGGTCGGCAAGCTCGCCGATTTCGTGGTGCTCTCCGAGAACCCGCTCGAAATCGACGAGGACAAACTGGCGAACATCAAGATCCTCGAGACGATCAAGCGAGGGAAGAGCATCTACAAGCGCCCGGCCGAGGGTGCCTCCATCTCCGCGCCCGCCTCCTTCGGCATCACGCTCGACCACACCGTGGACGAGCACTGCGACGGACACTCCATCCCCGGCTTCAAGGCGGTCTGCGGCGACGGCTGCTTCAACCACGGCCTCAGTGTGATGCTGCGCGCGATTGAGAGTGCCAGCTCCAGCGGTGACTGACTCCAACAAACATGGTTGCCAATCGGGTCCCGGGGAGTAGTTAGCTCCCCGGTCCCACACCACCCTGCGTACGGCTCCGTACAGGGCGGTTCCGATCAGACTCGGGCCAGTGGCCCGTAGTGGAGCTTGATCCAGACGGCCCTCATGTCCGGCACCCCCTGTTCCTCAAGCCAACGGTTGTTCAACGCGTGTCGCACCAGTGACATCTGGCTTCCCGCGGCCGCGGGATTGGCCAGCAAAGGCGACAGCGGCCCGCCCTGCGGCACTCCGAGAGGCGTGGCCTCCTTCGTGCCGTCCGGCAGGACCACGCCTGCTGTCAGGTAGCGGCAATACCGCGGAGCGGGATGGACAGGAGCGAAGCGACGTGCCCCAAAGGGGTGGCTGCCGTGAGGCGGCAGCCATCAAATCAGGCGCAGTGTCTCCCGACACCGGACCTTTCCCCGCAATGCTTCCATCAAGCGGTCGTGGTTGACCGTGTCGAAGAACGATTTCAGGTCGCAACACCGGCGACGGGGGGAGCCGGGGTGGACAGCCCGAAGGGCTGCCCCGCAGGGGTGAGGCCTCCGGAGGAGGAGGCCGAATCAATCCACGACGTGGCGGCGGCCTTCCGTCCAACCAGACTCCATCTCGGCCACCGCGTCGTGCGCGGAGTGGCCGGGTCGGTAACCATGGCTGTGTTCGCTGAAGTCCGCTTCAAAGTGCGGACCCAGCACTTGTGCAACGGCTTGCTGAATCACCCGATCCAGCACCGTCGGAACCCCGAGGGGACGCCTTGTCCCGTCGGGCTTGGGAATCCACACCCGTCGAACGGGTGCGGGATGGTAGGTGCCATTTCTGATGGCATCGGCGATCCTCGGCCACTCCGCCCGCGCGAACGCGGAATGCGGCGGTCGGCTTGCCGACCTGATCCTCCCATGGTTTCCGGAGGAGGAAACCACTGACTTGCATGGCGTGAGCGGAGCGAGGGCAAAAGTCATCGACGGTCATGCCGTCGATGCCCGGAGCGCCCTTGTTGGTCTTCACGCGTTTCCACGCTTCGGCCAGGTTCTCCGGGTCGAGGATCGCCTCGATCATGGTTCCTGCTCGAGGGGCTCGGTGCTTCCCGCCGTCACGGCTCTCGTCCATGCCTCGCCTTCCGGCGTCGTCGGCTGGGGCGTCCGTTCCGGGGTCGACCCCCTCCTCATCGGTTCGGTCCTTCATCGGCTGAACTCGGAATGGGTCGACCCTTCGACCCTGCCCTATCTCCGGTTTCCGGAGGAGGAAACCGCCAACTGGAGTGGCCGCAGCGGAGCGCAGGCAATCCTCCGGCTACTTTGACGTGCTGATACGCACTCCGGCTCGTTCTCCGACTACTATGACCTCGGCTGACTTCTGCCCGACCGATGGCGGGCAGATCTCCCCAGGTAAGGGCACGTTGCTCCTCCGCATTGCCTGCGCTGCGCTCCGGCCATTCCGGTTTGGCTTAGCGTCAGGACATCGCCGCTATCGCGGCTTCCCGAATTGCCGCCGCGTTTACCTCCACGGGCACACCGGACGACTTCGCTGTGTTGCTTGGCCGCCGTAGCCTTGGCGAAGGAGGGTGCCAGCTCGTCGCGCCGTGTCGGCCTTCTACGCGGTTCTTGTCCATCGGCTCGCGGGTTTTTGCCCTCGCTGCGCTCACGCCATGCCGATTTGGGCTTCGCCTGTCTGCGTCGCCGCTACCGCGGCTTTCCGCATTCATAGCCTTCCTTCACGCGGTCGGTCGCCCTTCCGCGCTTGGCCTCTGGTGGTGGTTTCGTTTCATTTCCAGTGTTTCCACAGGGGACTTGAACCCCTTTTACAACGTGCCCATGCTGGGCACACACAAGGCGGCGCACCGAAGCACCCACCCGCTGTGTTGTTGACGGTTTGTGGTAGTTCGATAGCCTTTGGTATTGGCGACTTTCGCTCATGGTGGGCGAATCGGTGGCCTCAGACGCCAAGAAAATGCATACTTCCCGACGCTGCCTTGCTCTATTAGCCTTCATTGTCTGCGCGGCTAAGAGTGCCTTTGCGCAACCATCCCTGCGACAGGAGAATCCATACGACTTTCGCAACCATATCCGGGACGCTTCCGAGTGGATGCTAGCCAACGAGCATCGCGTTCAACTCAAGATGGAGGGCCAGAATACCATAATCGAGGACGGTGTTGGGAATAGCCTCCTCGAACTCAAGGCTCCGGATTACCTCAAACAGGTTTGCCGCGCCCCTCAGGGAGGATCCCTCGTTTTCGCGGTTTGGAACACTGATGATGGGCGAGGTTCCGACTACACGGGACTGGTTCTTATTCGCGCCGAGAAGTCTGGACTCAGAGTTTCCCGGATTTTCACATCACGTGATGATTCTATACTGAAGCATCGATGGTGGCTGTCAGAGATCGGAGCCGTTTCCGAGAATGGCGACCAAATATTGGCGGAGTTCGGCGAGATGCCTGAGGACTCTGGTTGGGTTGGGTATCGATGGCAGACTTGGAAGGTCTCTCCCCCTACAAGACTCGGGATTGGCCTGCAGATCGCTAACGGCCAGCTCGAAGAAAGGAACGGCGAACAAGACGGCGCTGGACAACCCGCTACCCGATCCGAGTCGGATTCGGAGGGTGCTGACAAACCTCAACCTGAATCGGAGGGGCGTTCCCGGTAGAGGGTGCCAGGCCTTTTACGCTGGAAAACCCGGATTGTTCACCCCTGAATCGGAAAGAGGACCAGTTCAGGACGCTTGAGGCCGGAGGAACTTGGTGGTATTTAGGTCCCGTGAGTGTGCAGGAAGAAGCGATGCGGTTGCCCCGACCTGAGAAACTCAGGTTGATGGAGGCCCTGTGGACCGATTTGAGCGTTGTTGAGGAGGACTATGAGTCCCCCGCGTGGCACGAATCGGCTCTCCGTGAGACTGAGGCCCGCGTCGCGTCCGGCGAGGAGCAGCAGGTGGACTGGGCCGAGGCCAAGCGTCGCCTCCGAACACGCTCATGAGGATCCGAATCCTCGAGTCGGCCATCGGTGACCTTTCGGCCGGGCGAGACTTCTACGACCAGCAGGAGATCGGGGTCGGCGACTATTTTCAGGATTGCCTGTTTTCGGACATCGATTCCCTCGTCCTCTACGGGGGCATTCATCGCCAGGTGTTCGGCTTCTATCGGTTGCTCTCCAAGCGGTTTCCGTATGCGATCTACTATCGGATGGAGAGCGATATGGTCGTGGTCTATCGTGTTCTCGACTGTCGGAGGGATCCCCAACGGCTTCGCAGGTCGCTCGAAAATGAATAAGCGAATCGGGTCCCGGGGAGTAGTTAGCTCCCCGGTCCCACACCACCCTGCGTACGGCTCCGTACAGGGCGGTTCCGATCAGACCCGGGCCTGCGGCCCGTAGTGAAGCTTGATCCAGACGGCCCTCATGTCAGGCACCCCCTGTTCCTCAAGCCAACGGTTGTTCAATGCGTGTCGCACCAGTGACATCTGGCTTCCCGCGGCCGCGGGATTGGCGAACAAGGGCGACAGCGGCCCGCCCTGCGGCACTCCGAGAGGCGTGGCCTCCTTCGCGCCGTCCGGCAGCACCACGCCGGCGGTCAGGTAGCGGCAATACCGCGGAGCGGGATGGACAGGAGCGAAGCGACGTGCCCCAAAGGGGTGGCTGCCGTGAGGCGGCAGCCATCAAATCAGGCGCAGTGTCTCCCGACACCGGACCTTTCCCCGCAATGCTTCCATCAGGCGGTCATGGTTGACCGTGTCGAAGAACGATTTCAGGTCGCAACACCGGCGACGGGGGGAGCCGGGGTGGACAGCCCGCAGGGCTGCCCCGCAGGGGTGAGACCTCCGGAGGAGGAGGTCGAATCAATCCACGACGTGGCGGCGGCCTTCGGTCCAGCCGGACTCCATTTCGGCCACCGCGTCGTGCGCGGAATGACCGGGCCGGTAGCCGTGGCTGTGTTCGCTGAAGTCCGCTTCAAAGTGCGGGCTCAGCACTTGCGCGACAGACTGCTGGATCACGCGATCCAGCACCGTCGGTATCCCGAGGGGACGCCTTGTCCCGTCGGGCTTTGGAATCCACACCCGGCGAACGGGTGCGGGATGGTAGGTGCCATCTCTGATGGCGTCGGCGATCCTCGGCCAATGGTCCCGCGCGAAGGCGGAATGCGGCGGTCGGCTTGCCGACCTGATCCTCCCATGGTTTCCGGAGGAGGAAACCACTGACTTGCATGGCGTGAGCGGAGCGAGGGCAAAAGTCGTCGACGGTCATCCCGTCGATCCCCGGGGCGCCCCTGTTGGCCTTCACGCGTTTCCACGATTCGGCCAGGTTCGTCGGGTCGAGGATCTCCTCGATCATGGTTCTCGCCTGAGGGTCTCCATGCTTCCCTCCACGACGGCTTTCGTCCATGCCTCGCCTTCCGGCGTCGTCGGCTGGGGCGTCCGTCGCGGGGTCGAAACCCTCCTCATCGGTTCGGTCCTTCATCGGCTGAACTCGGAATGGGTCGACCCTTCGACCCTGCCCTAACTCCGGTTTCCGGAGGAGGAAACCGCCAACTGGAGTGGCCGCAGCGGAGCGCAGGCAATCCTCCGGCTACTTTGCTGCGCTATTCCGCGCTCCGGCTCGTTCCCCGATTACTATGACCTCGGCTGACTTCTGCCCGACCGATGGCGGGCAGATCTCCCCAGGTAAGGGCACGTTGCTCCTCCGCATTGCCTGCGCTGCGCTCCGGCCATTCCGGTTTGGCTTAGCGTCAGGACAGCGCCGCTATCGCGGCTTCCCGAATTGCCGCCGCGTTTTCCTCCACGGGCACACCGGACGACTTCGCTGTGTTGCTTGGCCGCC
>JAUIGT010000340.1 GCA_030432615.1 Verrucomicrobiia bacterium | reverse complement strand
CAGGGCGAGTTGATGCCGCCCTCGTGGTTGAAGTGCTTGTAGAGCCGCCACGGAGTGTTCGAGGCGTTGGCCCAGCCGGATCCGATGCTGTGGAAGGTGCCGGATTGGCCCATCTCGTCGAGGGCGTCGCCTTCGTGGAGGATGTTCTGGTTGCTCGATTTGTGGTCGAAGCCGCGGGGATCCCACTCCGCGCAGGCGCCGTTGTCGGAGAGAAAAAGGATGACGGTGTTCTCCCATTCATCGGCCTGTTCGAGGTCGGTGAGGACTCGACCGATCTGCCGGTCCATGCGATCCACCATGGCCGCGTAGATCGCCATCCGTCGCGCCAGGTCGCGGCGGCGGTTCTCGGGCAGCGAATTCCACTCCGGGTTGGTCCCGGTTTCGGTCTCGCCGTAGTTCCAGTAGGGCGAGCGCGGCGTGAGTTCGGTTTCGGGGGAAACGATGCCGAGTTCCTTCATGCGGGCGAGGCGTTTCTCGCGCAGCACGTCCCAGCCCTCGTGGTAGCGGTCGGCGTATTCGGCGATGTCCTCGGGAAACGCGTGGAGCGGGAAATGGGGCGCGTGGTAGGCGAGGTAGAGAAACCAGGGATTCTCCGGAGTCTCCCGGGCTTGGCCGAGAAACTGGAGCGCGTGGTCGGTGACGGCGTCGGTGGCGTAGAATCTTCCCTCGGGATAAGTGATCTTCTCCCGGTCCGCGGGCAGGCGGATGAGGTGCTCGGGATCGAAGAAACGCTTGGCGCTGACCAGGGTGCCGTAGAATTCCTCGAAGCCGTGTTGCGTCGGGTCCTCGGTGCCGAGGTGCCATTTTCCGGAAATGAAGGAGCGATACCCGGCCGGGGCGAGCACCTGGGCGATGGTGCGGGCCTCGTCCGAAACCCGCCCGCGGTAGCCGGGTTGCCCGATGTCCTGGGTCATGTGGCCCAGCCCCACGGCATGCGGATACCGGCCGGTGAGGATGGAGGCCCGCGAGGGACAGCAGCGACCGGTGTTGTAGAACTGGGTCAGGCGAACGCCTTCCGAGGCGAGGCGGTCGAGGTTCGGCGTCTCGATTTCGCCACCGTAGCAGCCGAGGTCCGAGTAGCCGAGGTCGTCGGCCACGATGAGGAGGAAGTTCGGTTTGTCCTCAGTGGCGTTGGTGAACGTGGTGAGGAGGACGAGAGGCAGAATGAGGAGCAACGAGCGACGTGTCATGGGAGGCGATGCACTTTCTGGAAAAAGCGACGTCCTGTCACGACGGAATGTGGAGGTGGTGTGGACTTCCAGGTTCGTGACTGGGGCGAGGGGAACCGAAGAGGTGGAACCGAAGAGGGGGCACCGCAGAGGGGGGCACCGCAGAGGGGGCTCTGGAATCTCTTCCGAAGATGAGAGCAGCGCAGGGGGAGGGGGTTACTCCCGTGGTAGCGGCTGGCCGTTCTCATCGAAACTGTTCCCGATGTCTTCGGTGAGAATGCCGAAGACGTCGCCGGGATCGCCGTATTGCCAGACTTTCACCCAAGCAAAGTCCACGTTCACCACCTTCCACGGGGCTGGCCCGGCCCATTCGGGCAGCCAGACGCCGAAGTTGAGCTGGGCGCTCATCACGGGAACGAACCTGGTGTTTTCCCCGACGAATCGGCCATCCACCCAGTGTCGCGCCACGGCGCCGGAATAAACGGCGTAGCGATTCTCACCGAGGCGCTTGAGGGGATTTCCGAAGTAGCGATCGAAGGGAATCGCCTTGTTCCGAATCCAGTGATAGCCCTCGGCCTTGACGACCTGCTCGTCGGTCACGCTCTCGATCGGCACCAGCTCGGTGCGCCACTCGGTGGTGTAGGTGTGCCAGCGACCGTCTGCGGCCCCGTGGACGTCGAAGGTCCGACTGTCATGCTGCTTGTTGAGAAAGGTGTTGTACATGGGCCGCTTGTATTCGCCGGCTTTCCCGTATTCGGGGAAATCGATCTCGGACCAGTAGAAGGTCAGCCCCTTGGCGTAGTTCTGGAGGTAGGGGTGGTAGAGCGGCTGTTCGGGGATGAATTCGTCCGAGCGGTCCTGATCGACCCGCACCGCGCGATAGCCGTAGGTCCAGATGGCCGGCACCATGCCGCCGGGCCGGGGTTCATCGGGATTTCCGATGCGCATTCGCACCTCGAAGCGCCCCGAGGCGAAGTGCTCCCGGGAAACGATCACGCCGCCGACGCGATCGGGACGATTCCACTGGCCCGTGACCGGTCCCTCGTAGTCGTCGCCATGGGCCTCGCAGCGAAGCACGGGCCGGGGCTTCCCATCGACCTCGGCTTTCACGATGGACACGTTCTCCGGCACCACGCCGTGGTTGCCCTGGCCCCACTGTTTGCGGAGGAGATACCAGCGATCCGGATCGATGACTCCCGAGGACCAGTCCTCCTCCAGCGCCAGGCGGGCGGAATCCGGGAGCGGAGGAATCTCGTCGGCCGATGCGAGCGGCAGGAGAAGAAGGAGCAACAACAGGGACAGCCGGAGCAGAAAACGCACGCCGCAACCAACACGGGGAGCGCGGTGGAGCAAGAGCGAACGGAATTTCATCGACGCGATCATCTTCGGCGGCTGAAGCCCGAATCGTTCACGACCCTGCCGCCGCGCGCCGGTCGAGCGCCTCTTTCATCGCTTCCAGCCCCTCCAGCATGTGCGCTCGGGGGCATCCGAAGTTGAAGCGCACGAACTGGCGATCGCCGAAGGGCCCGCCGTCGGTCAGGAAGATGCCGGCTTCCTTCGCGAAGAACTGGCAGGGATTCGGCACCCCCAGAGTTGAGGCATCGATCCAGTAGAGATAGGTGGCGGCGTGCTCGTGGATGTTCAGCCCCGGCATTTCGCGACGCACGAAGTCCACGAGCGCGTCGCGGTTTTCCCGCAGGTAGGCCACGAGATCGCGGCGCCACGGTTCGCCGTCGCGGTAGGCGGCTTCGGCGGCGAACATGGCGAGCGCGTTGATCTCCGGGACGGTGCATCCCTTGGCGGCGTTGAATTTTCTCCGCAATTCGTCGTCCTCGATCACCGCGAAGGTGTAGCCGAGTCCGGCGATGTTCCAGGTCTTGCTGGGGGCCATCAGGGTGATGAGGCGTTCGCGGAACGAATCAGGAAGCCGGAGAGCGCTGAAATGGTCTTGGTCGGGTTCAAGGATGAGATCGCAATGGATCTCGTCGGCGACGAGGACGAGGTCGTGCCGCTCGCAGAAATCGGCGAGACGCCGGATTTCCTTCTCTGAAAAGACGCGGCCCAGGGGATTCTGCGGATTGCAGAGAAGGAGCAGACGGGTCCGGGACGTGACCGCCGTCTCCATCGCCTCCCAGTCGAATCGCCAGGTCTCCGCCGTGCCGTCTTCCTCACCACGAATGTGGGGAACGTCGATCAGTTCGGCTCCGGCATCGGCCGCCACCTTGAAGAAGGGGTAGTAGACCGGCGAACTGATCATGACCGAATCGCCGGGCTCGCAGACCGCCCGGCAGGCGAGCGACAGGGCCAGCACCATGCCCGGCAGGTGGACGAGATCCTGGCTGGTGAGGCGGTCCGCGCCGTGGACCCGGGCGAGGTAGCCGAGCACCGCTTCTTCGAGACCGGCGTGGGCGTTGGCATAGCCGAAGACGCCGTGATCGACCCGGCGATGCAGGGCCTCGACGACGCAGTCGGGCGAGCGGAAATCCATGTCCGCCACCCAGTAGGGCACGTAGTCGGGGAAGCGATCCCATTTGATCGCTCCGGTGCCGCGGCGCTCGGGCATTTCGTTGAAATCGAAGTCGGTTTCAGGCATGGCCGATTGACGCATCGACCGGTCGCTTCGTCCAGCGGGTATGACGTGGACTGCAAAGGTTGGAATCCGGCTGAACCCCGAGGATTCGACTTCATTCTTGACTGGATACCTCCCTTGGTGGGAAAAGGAGTGTCAGGTTGACGCGCCCTTTTCAAGGTTTGCTCCGCCACTCAAAAATTCCCGTTTTTTCGTGAGTCGATCACAAGAACGTTCCCTTTCCAGCCGATCCCGGATGTTGCCTTTTACGGCATCCGGCGTGTTGTTTGGCTTGGCCACGGTTTTCTGGCTTTTGTGTCCCATCCAGGTGCGCAATGAATTTTCCGGACAGAGGGTGGCCTACTTCGAGTACTTGAAAAACACGGGCGACTGCCCGGAAATTGCGATACTTGAGAAGTCCGATTTCTTCTCCTATTTCGTTCGCCCGGCAGAAGTCAGTTGGAGCGGGGGCAGGCTCTTCAATGGCCGGATTCCCGAAGCAACCCATGCCGTGGAACTGATCATCTTCGCGAGGAATAAGGGCGAGTCGGTAGGGGTGCTCGGGCGGTATCTCCTTCCCGTGGACAAAGATCACCAACCCCTGCGGCTTTTCCAGACCTCTGGAGCGGCGGTCGATCTATCGTCGGATTCCAAGCCCGGGACCGGCGGCGGTCCTCCCGTTTTCCGGACCAGTGAATTGGGACATCGAGAGTATGAGGATCTCTGCAAGGAACTCGGGAGCAACATGGCGACTAAGGGGCGGGATTGGTTTGCGAACCCGATCAGACAGACCTTTGAGATCCGGGAATTCGCCGCTATCGAGCGAGTCTTTTTCGGAAATCGTTCGACTCCGAAGAATCGCATTGCGCTCTTGTCGGCAAAAAATTGACGGGCCGGACCGACGCGGCGGGCGAGGCGCCCGCGCTTCCAGTGTGGTCCTCCGCAGAAGGTATTGAGAGGGTGCTTACCGAGACGGCGATGGCCGGTTCCAGTGATTGACAGAAACCGCGCTTTTTCGGGACACTTTCCCCATTGTTTCTTTCCGCCGTGTGCCCATGAAAACTTCGCTTCCTGAATCCCTCGCCACCATTTCCCTGGCGCTGGTCTCGTTTCTAATCCCGTCTCTCCTCCAAGCGCAGGAGCAGGCCACTCCGGAGCCGGCTCGGATCGCGGAGGTCCATGGTGGGGCCGTGGTGCAGGTTGGAGGCGCGGATGAGGCGCTCGCCATCGACCTCGCCAGGACCGGTCGCTACATCGTGAATGTCTTCGGCAAGGCTCCGGAGGACGTCGAGAAAGTCCGGGCGGCGCTGCACGGGGCCAATCTCTACGGCGTCGCTTCCGCCGAACCGCTCGACGATGCCGCCCGGCTGCCTTACACCGAACATCTGATCAACCTGATCGTCATCGATCAAGCACTCGTTCCCATCGACGAGATTCTTCGGGTGCTTGCCCCCGGCGGCTCGATCCTGCTTCGGAACCCCGGCGACCTGGCCCCGCCCGATCTCACCGACGCCGGTTTTTACCAGGCAAAGTCGGTGGCGTCCTCCACCGGGGCGGAGTGGCTCCTCGCCCGGAAGCCCTGGCCCGAGAACATGGGGCGGTGGACGCATTCCCGGCACGACGCCGATGGCAACGCGGTTTCGCCCGATACCGCGGTTGGTGAGCCGAAGCGGATCCGCTGGATCGCGGCGCATTCCGGACGCGAGGTCGAGGGCATGGTCACCGACGGGGGGCGCAATTTCTACGGGCAGGTGCTCACCCGCGACAGCTTCAACGGGCTCCGGCTCTGGCACCGCGACTTGTCGCTGCCCGAGGAAGAGATGGATCCCGCGAACTTCGTGATGAAGCCGATCCATCGTGATTTCGCCCGACCGGTGGCCACGGAAAACTATCTCTTCGCCGTCGCGTTCCCGACCCGCCAACTCGCCGCCTTCGACGCCGCGACCGGCGAGATCGCCCATTCCTTTCCCGACGTCGTCAATCCCAAGGAACTGGTGCAGCACCGGGGCATCGTGGTGGCCACGGCGGAAAAGGGGATCTACGCCTTCAGTCACGCCACCGGCGAACTGGTGTGGAAAAAGGAATCCTCCGATCCCCGGGCCATGGTCGCGGGCGAGGACCGCGTCAGCTACATCCAGGGCCAACCGCGACGCGGGGAAAAGGCCGAAGCCGTCACCGTGGATCTCTACTCGGGGGACGTGCTCTGGAAGAATGATCAGTATCCCTGGCTGGGAAAGGTCGAGCGCACCGTGATGCACGGGGACCAGCTTTCCTACGAGGTTTCTTCCTTCAACGATTTCGACACCGACACCGGGATTCACCTCCTCGATGCGAAGACCGGAAAGCTGCAGTGGGAAAAGCTCTATTCTCCGGGAATGAACCACCAGCGCCAGGCCCGCGCGATGTTCATCGGTGACGACCTCTGGATTCAGCAGGGAGGGAAAGTGGATTACCCCGACCGGGAGACAAAGACGAACTTCCAGGCCGTCGAGGTCACGTCCCTCGACCCGGAGACCGGCGAAACCCGGCGCACCCTTGCCGGTGGTCTCGGTCACTGCGCGCCTCCGGTGGCCACGGTGAACATGATGTTCTCGGGCGTGGTCGAGATCACCGACCTGAAGACGGGCGAGATGATGGTCAATTCCATCACCAAGTCGAACTGCTCCCGCGAGAACGGTTTCATTCCCGCCAACGGGCTCATCTATTCCACCCCGAAACACTGCACCTGCTGGCCCATGCTGCGTGGCTACGTGGCCATGGCGCCGGATCATCCCCTGGCCGCGAAGGGCGAATACCTTCCGGCTCGGCCGGCGGAGGAAATCGAGTTTCCCCTCGTGAAAGGTCAGGCCGCGGTCGCTCCCGACTCGGCCGCACCAGCCGAAGGTGACTGGCCGATGTATCGTCACGACGAGTGGCGCAGCGGCAGCGCGACGGTGCCGGGTCCGGTTCATCCCGAGAGCCTCTGGGAGTCCGGCGTCGCCTCGCAGGGGCACCCGCTCTCCGAAGCCAGCGCCCTGCGCGGCGACTGGGAGGACAACCCGTTCGTCAAAGGATTGCTCAGCCCACCGACGATCGCCAACGGGCTCGCCTACGTCGCTCGGCCCGACGCCCACGAGGTGGTCGCCGTGAACGTGGACAGCGGCGAAGTCGCCTGGCGCTTCACCGCACGCGGACGGGTCGATACCCCGCCGACCCTCCATGGCGGCCTCTGCCTTTTTGGTGATCATTCCGGCTATGTGCACGCTCTTCGCGCCGACACCGGCGAAACCGT
>JAUIGT010000339.1 GCA_030432615.1 Verrucomicrobiia bacterium | reverse complement strand
GCCGTCGAGTCGATCCTTCATCATGCCACGAAGACGCTGGAGCCCGCGACGGATGCGCGCCTTCACCGTTCCGAGCGGACTCTGGAGGCGTTCGGCGATCTGCCGCTGGGTAAGTCCCTCGAAATACGCCAGTTCGATGACCTCGCGTTGCTCGGGAGAAAGTTCGACCACGGCACTCTGGAGAATCGTGCGCGCATCGGACCGATACAATTCGTCCCGACCGCTGGAGCGCGCCTCGGGCTTCTCTCCCTTGATGCGAGTCTCGAAGCGGTCATGCATGGCAGCACGCCTTTGGAAGCTGCGAACCCGGTCGATGGCGCGGTTCCTCGAAGTGGTGCAGATCCAGGTCACCAGTGTTCCCTTCTTGGGCTGATAGGTGTCGGCTTTTTTCCAGACAGAAAGCAGCACGTCGTGAGCCACGTCCTCGGCGTCCTGAGCGTGATTCAGCACCTTGTAGGCGGTGGAGAAGATCAGGGGTGAGTAGCGATCGCAGAACTGGTCGAAAGCCCCGTGGTCTCCCGAGGCAATGCGCTGCATGAGTTCGAATTCTTCCTGGCGATCGGCGGGACGGTTGGCGGAAACGTTGGACTTTTTCATAGCGTAAACCTTTTGTCTAGGTATTGTCTAATAGGAGAGCGTTTCTTAATGGGGCGCAAGCGAAAAATTTAGACAATGTCTCGTCATTTCGCTCCTCATAGACGCGAGAGGCGTAGACTCCTTAGAAAAAATTCGACAAAACCCGGACAAAATGATGAATTTGCCCGTGACCAGTCCTGCAGCTTCCACCTCCGACGAAGTATTCGGCATCAGTGCGGTCTCCCGCCTGACCGGCATTTCCCCGCACGTCCTCCGCATCTGGGAGAGACGCTACGGCGTCGTCGAACCCATCCGCTCCGAATCCCGGCATCGCGAGTATTCCCGGGACGACATCCGCCGGCTCACTCTCGTAAAGGCTTTGGTGGACCATGGGAATTCGATCCGCCACGTCGCCAAGCTTTCCACCAGCCAACTGGAGGATCTCCTCGGTGAAATCGGTTCCCCCGAAGGACCGGCCGTTTCTCCGCGTCCAGGATCGAGCGGCGATGGCTCCCTCGATCGTTCCGGGGAAAGCCTCACCCAGGCGCGGATCGCCTTCTGTGGGCCGATGATCCGCGATGCCCTGCGCCAGGCGGCCGACCTGGGTCCGGAACTCCAGCTGGTGGGCGACTACGACGACCAGGAGTCGATGCGGTCGAGCCTGAAACCCGGGGCCGTGGACGTGGTGGTGATCGAGTGCCCCACTCTCTTCGCGGACCAGATCCGGGAGGTGCAGCAATTGGTAAGGGATCTTCGGGCCCGGCGTGGCATCGTCATCTACCGCTTCGCCCAGAGTTCGGTCATCGAGCCGCTCGACAAGGACCTGCGGATGATCACGGCGATGCGGGCGCCGGTCAATGCGGCCGAACTGCGCCTGGCCTGCACCGCCGACCTGCGACTTCCCTCCTCTCCCAGCGATGCCGAGGCGGCCCGGGCCGCCGAAGCGATCGCCCGGGCCACCGACGACGAAGCCGACGACATCCCGCCCCGGCTTTTCTCGGACGAGAAGCTGGCCCGCATCGCCCGCCTCTCTTCGACGGTGCAATGCGAGTGCCCCCAGCACCTCGCCGGTCTGCTCTCCAGCCTCGCCGCTTTCGAGACCTACAGCGCCGAGTGTGAGAACCGCAACGCGGAGGATGCCCAGCTTCACGCCTACCTCCACCGCGCCACCGCCGAGTGCCGCGCGGAGATGGAGACCGCCCTCCGCCACCTCATGGAAGTCGAGGGCATTTCTCTCGACCGCTGATTCCGTCCCCGCCAAGAGCCGAAGTCCTGTCGGCGGCGCACCACGGTCGCCCTTTCACGAGGAGCGAGTTGGATCACCGGACAGTCTCGGTCCGGCAGTCAATTGCTGCGCCGAGAAAACCAGGAGAGGCCGAGGTTCACGGGGGGAAGCCGGGCATGATGCAGGATTGAGGTTTGCCTCGGATACCCGATCCAAGGAGAACCCTGACGATTCGAGAAAGGGAAAGAGGGGGAATCAGCCTCCGGCGATCAATCGCGGCTTCGGGCCGGTTTTCCCCGGCTGCTTCGTTGCTCGTCGGTTGCGATGCTTTCCTTGCGCCCTCCTCGCGCCTCGCCCCGGAAAGATCCGCGGCCGAAAATCGTCAGGTTCTTTCTCGGAAATGGGTTGCCCCGCCAACGGCCCCCTTCCCAGCTTCGCAGGCGGGAATTTTAACCTCATTTATGGTCAAAAATTCCATTGCTTTGTCGTTAGCATCACTATCTTGACGGCTGCCCAAAAATCCGGAGATCGATGGAAGACGTTTCCCAACGCAAATCCGAAGTGGAACGCCTGTTCCATCTCCTCAGCCGTGCGCATCACCTGATGCTCACGACGCTGCAGCGGGAGATCGATCAACTCAAGATCGATGGCGAGTTCCAACCGGGAATGCGGCACCTGTTCTGTCTCCTTGCCGAAGAAGACGGACTCACTGTCTCCGATCTCGCCAAGCGGTTGAGCATGGCGAAGAGCAGCGTCACCGGCGCCATTCGACGGATGGAATCGGCCGGCGTGGTCGAACTCGTTCCCGACGAGCATGATCTCCGCCTCCGCCGGGTTCGACTGACCGGCAACGGCCACGCGCTGAAACCCATCTGTATACAGATCGACGCCGCCATTTCCGAGCGCCTCGAGACCGAGTTCCAGCGGGAGGAACTGGAGGAGATTCTCGCCCTCCTCTCCCGGCTCGTCTCCGCCATGAGCCCGCCGCCGACCGCGGATTCCGGGTCCTGATTTCGGAAATCCCGCGAATCGGAACGCAGATGGCTTGCCGAATGCTCTGGTATCCTGTCTAATCCCCACACGTGAAAGGATTCCTCGTCAACGTCGCCACCGGCGATCGCACCGAGCTGGCCCCCGTTTCCATGCTGGGGCGCAGTCAGGAGTGCAATGTCATCATTCCCGATCCCCGGGCATCGCGTCGTCATGCCATGATTCGCCGGCAGGACGACGGGTTCTGGTTTTTCGACCTCGGCAGCTTCAACGGGAGTTACCTGAACGGCGCCCGGGTCACGGCGGCCCGCAAGCTGGCCCAGGGGGATCTCCTCGATTTCGCGGACAATCACTTCCGGTTCGAGCAGGAGGGCGGCGCCTTCGACGAGGGGGAAGGAGACGACCTCGGCGGCTCCACCATCGCCCTGATCCGCTCAACTCCCGTCATCATGCTGGTGAGCGACGTCCAGGGATTCACCAGCCTTTCGGAAAAGTTGCCGCCGGACGACCTCGCCCAGATCATCGGCGGCTGGTACGGTGACTGCGAGATCATCATGGCCCGCCACGGCGCCACGGTGGACAAGTTCATCGGCGACTGCGTACTGGCCTACTGGACCCAGGTCACTCCCGAGACCCGGCTCTCCGCCCTCCGCGCCGCGGGCGAGTTGATCGAAGCCTGCGCGCGCACCCAGTCGGAACGGTCCGAACTCTTCGATTCCATCGGGCAGGATTTCACCGTCGGGGTGGCCCTGCACGTCGGCAAGGTCGCCTACGGCGGCATGAGCCAGCGGGAATTCACCCTCGTGGGCGACCCCGTGAATCTCACCTTCCGGCTGGAGAGCCTGACCCGCTCCCTGGGCCAGCAGGTGATCGTCTCCGGTGATTTCCTCCGCGACTGGTCCGACGGACGCCAGTTCTGCGAAGGCATGGGCGTCCACCAGGTCAAGGGACGCGCCCAGCCGGTGGAAGTGTGGAGAGTGGTGAAGGTGCCGGCGTGATCGTTGATCGGCAAGGAGTAGGGAGACACGGCGAGCCGGAGAACTCGGAAGGCGTCAACCTCCGCCGAACTCATCACTCTAATCACTACCTACTCATTACTCCTCACTCGAACCCTCAGGCCTTCTCCGCCGCCTTCTCCGCTTTCAGGTCGCGCAGTTCCCGATCGATCTTCGCCAGGACCTCGGAGGTCGCTTTCAGCCGCTTGGCGGTGAGCTTGGCGATGAACTCGTAGAGCGCGGCGTAGAAGGACGGATTGTCTTCCTTCGGCATCGCGTATTCGAGGAAACGCTGGTCCACCGCGAGGCAGAACGACTTGCTCCGCGCCACCACCGAAGCCGAGCGAACCTCGTCCTCGAGGGCCGCGAGTTCCCCGAAGATGTCGCCGATGGTGCTCATGGTCACGAGGACATCGCCGTCCTTGACCACATCGACCTCGCCGGCGAGGAGAATGAAGATACGAGACGCGTCTTCTCCCTCGGCGATGATCACGTCGCCCGGGTCGCACTCGACGATGGCGCTCGAGTGCAGCACGTCATCGAGGTGGTCTTTGGAAAAGGATTCCAGGAAGGGGACGTTCCGAAGCGTGTCCGGCACGTTTTCCTCATCATGAATGTAGGCAAATTCTTTCACAGATGCCCCGAAGATAATGGATTCCGATGCCCGGGGAAAGCGGTAAGTCAGCGCTTGCCCGGCTTTCCGTCGGGCCAGTGAAGCCGGTCCAATGCCGCTCCTTCCTCGCCGGTGAGCCGGCCGGGTTCACGAGTGCCGTTCCCGACTTTTCTCCCCTTCAGCGAATCGCCCAGTTCGGCCCGGGCCTTCTCCGCGAACGCGAGAAGCCGCTCCACCACCTCGGGATGCTGGTCGGCCACGTCGCGGGTCTCCCCGTAGTCCTCGCTCAGGTCGTAAAGCTCGACCCCGGATCTTGCCTGGGAATAGGGAACCGGCGTCCCGCCATCGCCGCCCGGCTTGCCATCGAGAGTCCGGTACTGGTGCGGGAGAATCAACTTCCACGTTCCCTGCGACACCGCCTGCAACTCGTTCTGCTTGTAGTAATACCAGTAGCCCTCGTGCGGATTCTTCGCGCCCGGCTCTCCGGCCAGCAGCGGCCAGATGTCGAGCCCGTCGATGGGATGATCCGGCAGTTCGGCACCGATCAGCTTCGCCAGGGTCGGAAGGAGGTCGATGTTCATGGCCGGCTCGTCGCACTCGGTGCCGGCGGGAATCCTTCCGGGCCAGCGCATGAGGGTGGGCTCCCGGACCCCGCCCTCCCATACGGTGCCTTTCCCCTCGCGCAGCGGTCCGGAGGATCCGGCGTGGGTGCCGTAGCTGAGCCAGGGACCGTTGTCGCTGGTGAAAATCACCAGCGTGTCCTCGGCGAGGCCGTTGGTGTCGATGGCATTGAGAATCTCCCCGACCGACCAATCGATCTCGGAAATCACGTCGCCGTAGAGGCCGTTTTCCGTTTTCCCGGCAAAGCGTTCGCTCACGAAGAGCGGCACGTGCGGTTGCGGATGCGGCACGTAGAGGAAAAACGGACGGGTCCGGTTGCGGTTGATGAAATCCACCGCCTTGGCCGTCAGCCAGGTGGTCATCATGCGCTGGTCGTGCTCGTCCGCGATGCGGAGTCGCTCGTCGTCCTCGATCAGGGGCAGCGGCGGAAAGCGGTCGCCCGCCGTCGGGTGCTGCGGCCACATGTCGTTCGAGTAGGGAAAGCCGAAGTAATGATCGAAGCCGTGGTTCACCGGCAGGAACTTCTCGTGATCTCCGAGGTGCCACTTCCCGAAGCAGGCGGTGGCGTAGTCCTTCTGCTTGAAGATTTCCGCGAGCGTCGTCTCGCTCTCGGCGATCCCGTGCCGGCTGCCGGGTCCGAGGGCGCCGTGGATGCCGATCCGGTTCGGGTAACAGCCGGTCAGCAGGGCGGTGCGCGAAGCCGAGCATACCGGCTGCGCGGCATACCAGCGTGTGAACTTCCGCCCCTCGGCGGCCATCCTGTCGAGGTTCGGCGTCTCGTAGCCTTCCGCCCCGAAAACGCCGACATCACCGTAGCCCTGGTCATCGGTGAAAATGATGACGACGTTGGGCGGGCGTTCCGATTCGGCGGACACCACCGTCCCTCCCGCGAGGACGAAACACGTGAACAGCAGGGAAAGTCGAATGATCATGACGGGTCTTCTCGGGGTAGCAATCGCGGGCCGGTTCGAAACCGGCCCGCCGCGGTACTGGGTTCCGGTTTTCCACACTCCTCACTTCAGCTCCGCGAGACGCAGGTCGCGAAACGTGGCCGCCATGTCCTTGCCTCCGTGCAGTTGCAGGCCGAGCGGTCCCTCGTCGATGGCGGACTCCGACTCGTAGCTGAGGACCTGCTTCCCGTTGAGCCAGACCTCGTAGAGCTTGCCGGTCACCCGGATCTTCATCGAGTTCCAGTCATCGAGTTTCAGGAGTTCCTTCACCCCTTCGGCCTCGACGGGATAGCCCTTGCCCGCAATGTAGGGTGAGCCGGTCATGTCGCGCTTCAGCGAACCGGAAATCCCGATCTGGATCTGCTCCTTGTCGTTCTTGATGTGAACGCCGGTATCGACCGTACCCTCGCCGAACTTGAAATCGAAGGTGAGGACGAAATTCCCGTAGGATTTCTCGGTCCACAGGATGGACCCCTTCTTGTCGGGACCGCTCTGGATGCGCAGTTCCCCGTCGGCGGCCGTATACCAGTGCTTGGCGTCGTTCCCGTCCGGCACCTTCCAGCCGGAGAGATCCTTGCCGGTGAAGATCGGGCTCGCCTTCCCTTCGTCGGCATGGGAGGGGGAAAGCGCCAGCGCGCCAAGACAGAGGACCAGGGGGAGAAATCGGGTGGGTTTCATGCCTCTCATCAAAGCGATCGAAACGACTTTCGGCAACTCCGCAGTGACGTGCCACGAATGCCCCGCTCGGACCGGTTGACGGTCGCGGCGGTCCCCGCCAGAGTGAGACAGCCTTCCGCTCCCGACTCATGCCCTCCCCCGCCGAACACTTTCTCGACCAGGCCTCCGCCGCACTCGACCGGGTCCGGTCACAGTTGCCCGCCATCGCCACCGCCGCCGACTGGTGTGCGGAGACCATCCTCGCTGGGCGCATGGTCCACCTCTTCGGCTCCGGCCACAGCCGCATCCTGGTGGAGGAAATGTGGCCGCGCTACGGGTCCTTCCCCGGCTTCAATCCCATCGTCGAGCTTTCGCTGACCTTCCACAATCTC
>JAUIGT010000338.1 GCA_030432615.1 Verrucomicrobiia bacterium | reverse complement strand
CTTTCCCCGATTCATGCCCGATCGCCCTCCCCAACCCGGTTCCTTTCTCCACCGCTTCGGCGCTTACGGCGACCTGACGCTCAAGTTCCAGGCCTGGGGAGCCCGGGTCTGTCCGCCCTACCTGGAACCGCTCTACATCGCGTTCTACTCGTCGATCCTGTTTCTCCTCGCGACGCCGATCCGCCGGTCGCTGATGACCAACCTGCAGGTGCTGTTCCCGGAGCGGAACGTGCTCACGCGCTTCATCGACGCCTACCGGGTGGTGTGGAATTTCGCCTTCACCGTCGCCGACGCCACCCGCGCCCGGCACGGGGAAAACATCATCGACTGGGAGCTGGAGGGCATCGAACATCTCGAAGCCATCTCCGACACCGAGGCCGGCGCCGTGCTCCTGACCGCGCACATGGGAAACTACGACGTCGCCGCGCCGCTGTTCGCGCAGAAGCTGAGCCGTCCCTTCAACGCTGTGCGCGCGCCGGAACGGCATCCCGAGACCCAGGCCTGGATGGAGGAGCAACTCGCCACCCACGGCAGCGAGCACTACCGCATCCGCTACAACAAGGACGATCGCCTGCTCGGCCTCGAACTGGCCCAAGCCATCGGACGCGGCGAGGTGGTGGCGATCCAGGGCGACCGGGTCATCTTCGACGTCGCCCTGTTCCCGCTCGACATCGAGCCATCGGCCCACTCCGACGCCACCTACCGTTTCCGTTTGCCCAAGGGCCCCTTCGTCCTCGCCCAGGTCACCGGCGCACCGATCCATCCGGTCTTCATTCTCCGTACCGGATGGCGCCGCTACCGGGTGAAGGCGCTCCCGCCCTTTCCCTGCCAGGCCGTCTCGCGCGACCGCGACGCCGCCGTGGAAATCGCGGCCCGGCACTGGGTCGATGAGATTCTCCTCCCGGTGATTCGCGAGCACTGGACCCAGTGGTTCGTCTTCGAGCCAGCCTTCGAAAGCGTGGACGCCGCATGAAATCGCAGCCTTTCCAGGATCTCGATCCCGACTACCACCCGGAAGCCCGCCCGGTCACCGCGCTCGGCCGGGTGCTGGTCGGCGGACTGGTGGCGGCAGGTTTCTGGCCGGCGGCGAAGCGCTCGCTCGATGACGCCCGCGAGCGCTACTGGTGCAATCGGCCGGGCCAACTGGAGGGCGAGAATTTCACGATCGCCATCGCCGTCACCCTGGCGGTGCTCGGCCTGAGCGCCGGCTGGCTGCTGGAGTGGCTGTCGCCGTTCACACCGCTCGACGCCGCCTGGCTGCTGGTCGCCATCGTGCCATTGTTCTTCCTCGTGCTCCACCTGCTCATCTTCGCCGCGTCGGGCATCGAGGCCCTCGCCCGACTCCTCGGCGTGGCCCCGGACCAACCGCCCGGCCATTTTCCCGGCCGCCTCTTCCTGCTGCTCCTGACGGCCACGGCGACCGTCCAGTTGTTTCGCGGCCCCGCCGCCGGCTGGCTGACCCTGCTGGTCGCCGGCGCCTGGTGCCTGCTGGCCGCGCTCGATTTTCTCGCCCTGCTGCTGCTCGTGTTCCAGGAATTCCGGGCGGCCTTGGCGAATCACTGAAGGAGAGTGCCATGCGACGTCCCCTTCGCCTGATCAGATTGCTCATCCTCGGAGCGGCGGTGATTGCGTGCGGACTTGTCTATGGGGGCGTTTCCCCCTGGATCGCGATACCCGCCTGTTTCCTTCCCGTCCACCTTCTCATCCTCTGGGGACAGCTCTCTCCCTACTCGCAACTGCTCGGCCCGGTGGTGACGCGGTTCCGGCCCGATCCCGACCGCAACGAAATCTGGCTGACCATCGATGACGGCCCCGACCCGGAGGAAACCCCGGCCGTGCTCGCCGTGCTCGACCACTTCGGCGCCCGGGCCACGTTTTTCCTCATCGGGGAAAAGGCGGCCGCACATCCCGAACTCGTTCGAGAGATTCATCGGCGCGGTCACCAGGTGGCCAATCACTCCTCCACGCATCCGCAATACCGGTTCTGGGCGCTGACGAAAGCCGGGGTCGCGGCCGAGATCGACGACGGCTCCTCGGCGCTGCGAGAAGCGTTTCGGGAAGGAACGGAGAAACCGGAACTTCCGCCCCTTTTTCGTTCCCCGGTCGGGATGAAGGCGATCACGCTCCCGCCTCTCCTCGAAAAGCGCGGTCTCCACCTTGTCGCCTGGTCCGCCCGCGGCCGCGACGGGGTGGCCGAGCCCGATCTCGACCGGGTGATCGAACGCCTCGAGGAAGGCACGGAGCCCGGAGCCATTCTCGTGCTGCACGAGGGACGCGGCCACGCGCCGGAATTGCTCCAGCGGCTGCTCTCCTGGCTGCGCGAGGAAGCCGGTTACGCCTGCGTCATTCCCTCCGTCGATCGCTTGCTCGCCGCCGGCAAGCCGGTCGTTTCCGAAGCCGACGAGGGCGCGCGCCGGTAGACGATGAGCCAGGTGTTGAACGGTGTCCCGCCCCAGAGCGGCCGGAATTCTCCCTCCAACCCTTCCATTTCCAGGACCGCGCGGATGCGACGCTCGGTCGGGTAGCAGGTCTGGTGAGATTTCATCCACCGCACCAGGTAGGCGAAAGTGTCGCAGAGTCGCGTCCACCGGAAACGCCAGCTCCGATCGGCGAGGCAGTTCCGGATCACCAGTACCCCGCCGGGCGCGACCGACCGCGCCGCCGCCCGCAGCACGGCTTCCTGCTGTTCGGGAGTGAAGAACTGGAGGATGTCGAGAATGGTCACGTGCCCCAGGAAATCCGGCACGCCTTCGCGCGCGTCTCCCTCGCGGAATTCGAGATCGTCGTAGTAACGGCTCGCCTGCCAGTTGGCCATGCGAATCTTTCGGGCGTCGTAGTCGATACCGAGAATCGGCGCCTTCCAGCCCCGCTCCCGCAGATAGAAGGACAGCAGGCCCGGCCCGCAACCGATATCCAGCACCGGCAGGTCCGGCGAACCGGCGGCGTCCACGGCATCGAACACTGCCTCGTAGACCGGATCGGTCCGCAGTTTCACGCTCGCGTAGTGCTGGTCCCAAGGCCATTCGTAGCGGCGGGAAATCCGCAGCCGCACCCGGTGCAGCGAAGCCTCCGAATCCGGATCCACCAGGGTATCCTCGACCCGGTGTCGCCGCTTCTGCGCGACCAGGGCCGGCAGACGCCAGAGGTAACCGGGAAAGAGCCGGTGGTACATCCAAGTCAGGAGGACATTGTCCCGCAGGTAGTGAAAATGGGAAACACCGCCCTCGTCCTTCGAGAAGTAGCGCACCGGGGTGTCGATGTTCTTCGTGCGCACCCCCTCCCAGCAAAGCCGCATCGTGATCTCGGGATCGAAATCGTAGCCGCGCGCCCATTTCGTCCGCTGCATGGCGCGCACGAACGGCAGCACCGGGTAGACCCGCATCCCGAAGAGGCAATCGCCCACGCCTTCCCACAGCGTGAAGACATCGACCCAGAAATTCGCCAGTTTGCGCCCGTGAACCCGGGCCCGCGGCGCATTCGGGGGAAAGACCGGTTTACCGAGAATCATCCGCTCCGGCTGCGCCCGCGACGCCGCCATGTATTCGCCGATCATCGAGGCCGGATGCTGGCCGTCGGCGTCCATGCAGAGCATGTGAGTAAACGCCTTCGCCGCGGCTTCTCGCGCGCCGTGCAGGACCGCGGCGCCTTTTCCCTGGTTCTTCGCCAGGCGCAGCACCCGGAGGTTCGGTTCCTCTTCCGCGAGCGCTTCGAGTTTCTCGGCGCTCCCGTCGGTGCTGCCATCCACCACCACCCACACCGGCGCCCATTCCTCCAGCGCCCCGCGAACCGTCTCCAGCACCAGGTCCCCCGTGTTGTAGGACGGGATCAGGACCAGGTGGGTGGTGGAAGGAGTGGGCGGCATGGGGCTGGAAGGCTGGGGAGAAGAAAATTTCGGATCCGATTCGGTCAAACGAGATTCGAACGTCCAACGTCGAACTTTGAACGACTCAACTACGGACTCTTTACTACTGACTGATCACTGATCCCCGCTCCCTCCGCGTCGCACAGCGCGCGGTAGTAACCTCCCGCCTCGTACAACACCCCGTGCGTCCCCTCCTCCACCACGCGACCGTCGCGGAGGACGGCGATGCGGTCGGCTTCGCGGACGGTGCGCAAACGATGGGCGATCACCAGGGTGGTGCGGCTGCGGGTGAGACCATCGAGGGCTTCCTGGACAAGGCGTTCGTTCTCGGAATCGAGCGAACTGGTGGCCTCGTCGAGGACGAGGATGGCGGGATCCTTGAGGATGGCGCGGGCAATGGCGATGCGCTGCCGCTGGCCGCCGGAGATCTGCACGCCGCGGTCCCCGACGCGGGTGTCGAGTCCCTCGGGCAACCGCTCGATGAATTCCCAGGCGTTCGCCTGCCGCGCCGCTTCCTCGATTTCCTCCCGACTCGCGCCGGGACGGCCGTAGGCGATGTTTTCCGCCAGGGTTCCGCCGAAGAGGATGACTTCCTGGGGCACCATCGCCATCTGGCCGCGTAACCAGCGCAGCGGGAAATCCGTGGCCGGCCGATCATCGAATCGCAGTTCCCCCGCCTCGGGATCGTGAAGGCGGAACAGCAGCGAGGTAACGGTCGATTTCCCCGCCCCGCTCGGTCCCACCAGCGCGATCCGCTCGCCCGGTTTCACCTCCAGGTCGAAGCCCTCGAGCACCGCCACCTCGGGCCGCGAGGGATAGTGAAAACCGACGTCCCGAAATGTCATCGATCCCGAAAGCCGTTCCTCCGGACCGGGCTGAACGGAACCCGCGTCCAGCGCTTCCTCCGTTTCATCCAGCAGTTCGATCACCCGCCGGGTCGCCCCGCCCATCCGCTGAAATCGGCCCAGCAATTCCGCCAGCAACCCGCCCGCCGTCGCCGCCAGCACCAGCGCCGACATGAAGGCGGTGAAATCGCCCACCGTCAGGTGCCCGGCCGCGATCTGCCGTGAACCGAACCACATCAGCAGGATGATGCAGGAGAACAGCACCAGCAGGATGAGACAGACATAGCCGGCCCGGTGTCGCGCCACCCGGACCGCGGGCCGCAGAAACTCGTCGATTGCTCCCTGGAAACGCCGCGCCTCGTGGGCCTCGTTGGCGAAGGTCTTGACGCTTCGAATCGCCGTCAGCACCTCCTCGATGATCACCGAGGTCACCGAGAGCCGGTCCTGGACCGACGCCGACTCGCGGCGGATGCGCGCGCCCGACCACAGAGAGACGGCGACGATCGGCGGAACCGTCAGGAGCACCAGTCCGCCGAGCGACGGGGAGAGCACGAAGAGCAGGATCACCGCGCCAACCAGCATGAACACGTTCTTCACGTAGGTCCGCAGGTCGTTGATCCACGTCTCCTGCAGCAAGGCGATATCCGCCAGCAGCCGGCTGCTGAGATCGCCGATCCGGGTCGATTCGAAAAAGCGCACCGGCAACTCGATGAGGTGACCGAACAGCCGGCTCCGCAACCGGCCCGCCGCCCGCTCGCCCAGTTCGATGAACCGGCTCATGTCCACGTAGGTGCAGTAGAGCGTCACCACCATGGTCAGGAAAAGGAAGCCGCCCACGGTGTCGATCCCCGGCCGTTCCCGGGTGCCGCCCATGGAAACATCCAGCCCCAGCGTGCTCAGGGTGCTGTCCACCAGCCAGCCCGCGCCGACCACGAAGACGAGATGACCGAGGATGCCCACCAGCAGGTGACCGACGGCCACGACCAGGCGCAGACGATGCCCCCGGCAGAGATCGAGGTAGAGCCGCAGCGCCTGGAGCGGAGTGGCCGAACTCTCCGCCGGCTGCGCTTCGTCGCCCGCGATCGAAGCGCGATTTTCCGGGGAAGCGTCAGCCATGCGGTCAACAGGGTCGGGTGCGGGACTCGAGAGGGTAGAATGGGTCGAGGTCCCGATCATGGCCGAGCCACGGCGCTTTGCAAGCTCCGGAAGTCAGGGCAGCCAGGCGGCGCATTTCCTCTCCAGCAGCCGAACCAGATCGGGGTCCATGAACGCATAGTTGTCCGGGATGCCCAGCACCCGGACTCGTTTTCCCGCCAGGGCCTCGCCGAACCGGCGATTCAGTTTTTCCCGGTGCCCCTTTTCCATCACGAAAATCACGTCCGCCCACTCGACCTGCTCCAGCGACAAGGGAACCTCGGCGTCGGGATTGAGGCCGGCGGAATCGACCTCGATCCCGGGCCGGCCCGAGAAGATTTCTTCCGCGGTCGGGCTGCGCAGCCGGTTTCGGGAACAGAGGAAAAGAAGGCGGCGGGGCATGAAACGAGAGAATCCGAGCGGAACCTCCCATCGTCAAACACGTCCGCTGATGAAGTCGCCGCCGCCCTGTGGTAGGCTCTCTTTTCCTCCAACTCCATGTCCTTTCGCCCATTGCCCATCCTCTGCCTGACCCTCGGGGCGCTGCTGGTCCTCACCGGCGGCCGGGCGCGGGCCGAAATCGGTGACGATCAACTGGCGCCGGTGGAGAAGTGGCTTGCCTTCCAGCGCGGCATTCGCACGGTGAAGGCCGAGTTCATCCAGACGCGGAAACTCCGGACCCTGCGCAACCCGCTCCGCAGCGAGGGCACGGTCTGGATCGACCGGAAAGCGAATCGCTTTCGCTGGCAATCGGGAGACGAGGACTCCCCCCAGTCCGTGGCCGTGAAGACCGGGAATGTGCTCACCCTGCTGCAGCCTTCGCGAAAGCGCGCCAAGCGAATCGATCTCTCCCAGGCCTCGGCGAACGAGAATCCCGGAGTCGCCTTCGATTTCGCCACCGGCGGGATGCCGGATACTCTCGCCGAACTGAAACGGGCCTTTGCCATCGAGAAGCTCGAATCCGAGGACGGCGCCTGGCGCGTCACCCTGAGCCCTCGGCAGGCCGAGTTGCGGGAGTCGCTCGAGTCGGTGGTCTTCGTCATCGATGGAAGACGCCACCATCTTCGCGGCTTCGAACTGACCTTTCGTGATCGCTCGGAAGTCGAAACCATCTTCACCCGCCAGGAGTTCAACGTGGCTCTCGACGAGGCTCTTTTTCAGCCCGACCTCAGCGGATACAACCTCCAAGAACCTTGACCGACGATCCCCTTCATCACGCCCTC
>JAUIGT010000337.1 GCA_030432615.1 Verrucomicrobiia bacterium | reverse complement strand
GGGCGAGATCAAGCACCGTGGCGTCCGCGTAACCGGTGACGCAGACGATGCCACGATCGAGAGCGAGGCTTTCGAGGAGATCGGCGGCGGATTCCCCGGCCGACGCCGGGATTCCCCAGGCAAAGGCGACGGTCATCACCGCCGCGACGCAGCGCGTTTTCATGGGATCGAAACGGAAACGGTTCGCCCCCGTTCTATCGCGCCACCGATGAAGTGTCAGCACCAATCTTTCGGCCGACCAGGCCTCGGAGCAATCGCCGGCGCTCAGTAGCTCTTGCGCATGTGGCTCGGGAGAATGTTCAGTTCGTCCCGGTACTTCGCGACCGTGCGGCGGGCGATGCTGATGCCCTGCTTCTTCAACTCGGCCACGATGGCCTGGTCGCTCAGTGGTTTCTTCGCGTCCTCGGCTTCCACCAGTTCGCGGAGCGCCTTCTTCACGCTCGTGTTGCTGAGCGATTCACCCGACTCGGTCTGGTAGCCGGTGGTGAAGAAATACTTCATCTCGAACACCCCGTGCGGGGTGGCGATGTACTTGCCCGACACGGCGCGGCTGACGGTGGTCTCGTGGACGCCGACCACCTCGGCGATCTGCGCCATGGTCATCGGGTGGAGGTGAGCCGGCCCCTTCTCCAGGAAATCCCGCTGCCGCTCCACGATCTGTTTGGCGATCATCTCGATCGTCTGCTGGCGCTGGTGGATGCTGCGGATGAGAAATTTCCCGGCCCGGATCTTGTCGCGGATGTAGCTGCGCACGTCGCGCCCGCTGGCGGCCTGGCCCATGAGATCCTTGTAGGAATTGCTGATGCGAAGCCGCGGCACCGAATCGTTGACCAGGCTCACCACCCACTCGCCGCCGACGCGCTCGACGATGACGTCCGGGGTGACGTAGGTGTTGTTGCCGCTGCTGAAGCGGCTGCCCGGTTTCGGGTCGAGGGTGGCGATGAACTCGGCCGCCTTCGTGATCTGCTCCGGCGAGACGCTGAGCTTCTTGGCGATGAGCGGGTAGCGTTTCTTGGCGAGGTCGTCGAGGTGATGATCCACGATGCGATACTCGAGGCTGTGGCGCTTGCCGAGCCGGTCGAGCTGGATGAGGAGACATTCGCGGAGGTCCTCCGCACCCACGCCGACGGGATCGAAACTCTGGATCAGGGCCTTCGCCACCTCGAGATCCGGCAGCGGGATTCCCATGTCGAAGCACATGTCCTCGATCGACACCTGGAGGAAACCGTTCTCGTCGGTGTTCCCGATCAGCAGTTCCGTCACCTTGCGGGTGTTCTCGTCCATGTCGGAGAGATTGAGCTGGTCGGTGAGGTGCTCCTGGAGCGTCTCCGGCGCCACCAGGGAATCGAGCATGAACTGGTGCCGCTCTTCCGCGTCGTCGCGGCGCGGCGCCGATACACGGGACTGGGCCAGGTATTCCCGCCACTCCTGGTCGAGCGCGGACAGTTCCGCGAATTCCTCCTCGAAGGCCTCGTCGTCGTTCTCCTTGGCGGTTTCCTCCAGCGAGACGTCGGTCGACTCGTCCTCGAGCACCGGATTCTCCTCGAGCTCCTGCCGCACGAGATGACGCAACTCCATCGTCGCCGCCTGCAGCACCTGCAGGCTCTGCTGCATCTGCGGGGCGATGGTCTGGTGGAGATGAAGAGCCTGGGATTGCTCGAAACGCTGCTCAGGCATAGGAGGGGATCAGAAAAAATGAGGGTCGGAACACCAAGTTTCGGCACCGTAGCAGAAAATACACCAAGTCACGCGATTTTTTTTCGAAGCCTCATTCGATGACCACGCGCCCCGCTCGTTCGCCGGCGGCGAAGAGGGCCAGCGGCGTTCCTTTCGGATCGGTCGCCAGCCAGAGATGACCGGGGAAAGTCGATTGCTGCCAGTTCCGTCCCGGATCGACCTCGCCGTAGCTCTTGCGCTTCCCGTCGAAGTCGATCCAGAAAAACCGCACCGTGTCCGCCGTCCGGTTGTCCACCCGCAGGTTCACCGCCCCGCCCCCGGATTGGCGCGGCGAGCGAAGCGCCTCGCCCTCCGCCAGGGAAGCCAGCGGCAGCATCGGGATCGACTCCAGGTGCTTCCCCTGCTGGATGGCCTCGTAGGCGGCCACCAGGTCGGCGGGCCAGCGAAAGGTCGGCGCGTTTGCCGGATCGTAGGCGGCGAGGTGGGGCGACTCCTCCGGGGCGCGGTCCTTCGGCTTGCGATAACGCCATGGATGATCCCCGAACACCGATTCCACCAGGGCGGCCACCTCCGGGTCGTAGGTCTTCAACTCCTCCCGGGTATTGACGTGATTGTGCTCGAAATCGTTTTCCCGATTGCAGTCGAACCACGACTGGACCGCCTCGGCCCAGTATTCCGCCGGATTGCTCCCGGCATACTTGCCCTTCCAGAGTCCCTTCAGCTTGGCCCGGGCGAAGGTCGATTCCAACCGTTCCTGGAAGCCGGGATCGACCGCGTTGAGTCCCTGCTGATGAATGGTGTGGGCGAATTCGTGAATGAGGATGTTCTCCGTGGCGTAGGGATCGCCGGGAAAATCGAGGAGGTTTTCCTCGCCGCAGGAGACCGCCGGATGTTCGGGTGACGATCCCAGTCCGCGCGCTCGGCGATCCCAGTATTCCGGCGGATCCAGGTGTGCGTGCTCGGGAATCGCGGTGGTGAACTCGTCCGGCGCCATGATGGCCAGGCGGACTTTCGCGTCGGTGATCGCCTTCAGCACATCCGGCCGATCGCCGACCATCCGGCGAATGAGAAAGGCCGCCTCGCGCAGCGCGAAATCCGATACCTTTTCCGAGGCCACGATGGGAAACCCGTCGACCTCCAGGTATTTCCCGTAGAACGGATCGAGGTCCAGCCGCTCCACTTCGGCGGTCGGCGGCTGGGTCACTTCGTCGTCAGCGGCGGACACGGAAGAAACCGTCAGCGCCACGATGCCGAAGAGGAGAGCGTTGTGGAGAAACGACATTTCGCAGCAAACCGCGATTCCGAGAACGATTCAACCCCCTTCGGTCGCCGACCCAACCCTCTTGACCGGGCGGATGGCGTGAAAAAGACCACCGGGCCCCATTGCAAAGCGCCATGGCTTGCCGTTTCTTGACCTGCCATGAAAACTCGTCTCCTCCCCCACCCCACCACCCTGCTCCTCCTTCCGGCTCTCGCCCTGCTGGCCACGGCCGGACCGGCCCGCGCCGAAGACGCCAAGACGCTCCAGGCCGGCGCGCTGACCTTCGAATACGGCGATCCGTGGAAGGATGTCTCCTCCGGCCGGCCCATGCGCGCCGGGGAACTGAAATACGATCACACCGAGGAGGGACTCGAGGATGTCGAGGTCGTCTTCTACTACTTCGGCCCCGGACAGGGCGGCGGCATCGAGCCCAACATCCAGCGCTGGGTCGGCCAGTTCGAAGGCGAGCCGAGCGTGGAGCGGGAAACCGTCGAGATCGATGGCCACAAGATCCACTACCTCTACGCCAAGGGCACCTACCTCGACTCCGGCATGGGCGGTCCCTTCGCCGGCAACAAGACCCCGAAGGCCGGCTACATGATGCTGGCCGCCATCGTGGAGAATGAGAAGGGCGCCGTCTTCCTCAAGGCGACCGCGCCCGAGAAATCCGCCGAAGCCATCAAGGACGCGTTCAAGAAGGTGGCCCAGAGCCCCTTCGAGGACTGATTCTCCCTTCCCGTCGAATTCTTTCCGCCACCGGGTCGCGCCGCTTTTCCTCGGGCGCGACCGGTGGCGTTTTTCGTGGCCGCGCCCGGAGACGACCGGCGGTGTCACTTCCGCTCACGTATCCACGGGCTTGCCCGGGGCTCGCGAATTCCCGATGATGCCCGCCATGAAGTTTCCCCTCGCCCGCGCGGCCGCATCCGCCGTCGCCACGTTCCTGTTCGTCACGGCGCCTCCCGTTTCTTCCCAGGAACCGAAACCCGACGCCGAAGTCCAGCCCGGGGCCGATCTCTCCAAGGCCGGCAACGAGCAGGTCGCGGAGATCATCAAGAACTACGAGGGCCGTGGCACACTCGCCGACGACACCCCACCGACCCCGGCGAAGGAGGCGGTGAAGAAATTCAGGATGCGCGAGGGCTTCGAGATCGAGCTGATGGCGTCGGAGCCCGAGGTCGGCCAACCCCTTTTCCTGAACTGGGACAGCCGGGGCCGACTCTGGGTGATGCAGTACCTCCAGTATCAATTTCCCGCCGGACTCAAGATCGTCGAATACGACAACCACCTTCGCGCCCAGTTCGACAAGGTGCCGGAGCCGCCCCCGCATGGAACGAAGGGCGCCGACAAGATCACCGTGTTCGAGGACACGGACGGCGACGGCCTTTTCGACACCCACAAGGACGTCATCACCGGGCTCAACATCGCCACCTCCGTCGCCATCGGACACGGCGGTATCTGGGTGAGCAATCCACCCTACCTCCTGTTCTATCCCGACGCCGATCGCGACGACGTGCCCGACGCCGATCCCGAGGTCCGGCTCGCCGGCTTCGGCATCGAGGACACCCACGCGGTCATGAACAACCTCGAGTGGGGTCCCGACGGTTGGCTCTACGGAGTCAACGGTTCCACCACCACCGGCACGGTCGAGAATCCCGCCACCGGCGAAGAGGTCGCCTGGCAGGGCCAGATGGTCTGGCGCTACCATCCCGACTCCAGGGAGTTCGAGATTTTCGCCGAGGGCGGCGGCAATACCTTCAGTCTCGAGATCGATTCCAAGGGACGCGTCTTTTCCGGGACCAACAACGGCAGCACCCGCGGCATGTACTACCCGCAGGGCAGCTACGGGAAGAAGGGCTGGGGCAAGCACGGACCGCTGACCAATCCCTACGCCTTCGGCTACTTCGAGCACATGCGCCACGAAGGCGACAACGACCGCTTCGCCCAGGCCTTCTGCATCTACGAAGGCGGGTGGTTTTCCGGCGTCCTCGATGGAAAAATCATCGCGCCCAATTCCCTCCACAATCGCGTCTGGGTCAGCGATCGCCTTTCCGACACCTCGACCTACCGGACCGTCGATGAGGAGAATCTCGTGGAGACCGACGACCGCTGGTTCCGCCCCGTCTTCGCCGGCATGGGTCCCGACGGCTGCGTGTATATCGCGGACTGGTACGACACCCGCCTCAGCCATGTGCGCCCGGTCGACGACTGGCACAAGGAAAGCGGCCGCGTCTACCGCATCAAGCCCGCGGGCACGCATCCGAAATACGAACACGGCGACATCGCGGCGCTGACTTCGGACGAAAAGATCACGCTGTTTTCCGATCGCAACCGATTCGTCAGGCGCCGCGCCGTACTCGAACTCGGCTGGAGCGGCGACACCTCGGTCCTGCCGAAGCTCGTCGAGCTGGTCGGAGCCGACAAGGGACAGGCCTCGCTGGAGGCACTCTGGGCCGTGCACCTGCTCGGCGGTCTGACCGAGGAGCTGGCCATCGAATGGCTCGGCCACCAGGACGAGCATGTCCGCCGCTGGGTGGTGCGCCTCATCGGCGACCGACGCGCGGCCGACCGCAACCTCGCCGACACCCTCAGCGAACTGGCCGCCAAGGAGCCGCAGGTCCAGGTTCGCTCGCAACTCGCCGCATCCGCCAAGCGCCTGCCGCCCGAGGTCGCCATTCCCATCATCCGCAACCTGCTCGGCCGTGGCGAGGACGCCGGCGATCTCCACATGCCGCTGATGGATTGGTGGGCGCTGGAAGCCCACGCCGAAGACGGCCGCGAATTGGTGGTTCGCATGGTCGCGGATCCGGCCACCTGGAAGCTGCCGCTTTTCCGCGAGGAAATGGCCACCCGCCTCATGCGCCGCTACGCCATGGCCGGAGGCGACGCCAACTACCAGACCTGTGCCGACCTGCTCGCCGCCGCGCCGGACGACGACGCCTCCAAGCGACTCATGACCGGTCTCCAGCTCGCCTTCGAGGGCGCACCGATCCCGGAACTCCCGCCGGCCCTGACCAAGGCGATGGACGATTACGCGGAGAAGTTCGGTCAGAACGACCTCGTTCTCGGTATCCAACGCGGCGACAAGGAGGCCCTGAAAAAGGCGATCGCCGTGGTCGGCGCCAACGACAGCGATCCGGTCGAGCGCATCGAGTTGGCCAAACTGTTCGGTTCCGTCGGTGACGATTCCGTGGTGCCCGTCCTCCTCAAGGTGCTCGCCCTCGACCAGCACAGCACCCTGAAGCGCGTCGCCCTGCAGTCGCTCGCCAACTACGAGAGCGACAGCATCCCCAAGACCATCCTCGGCCGCTACGGTTCCACGCTACCTGCCGAGCATGATGTCCGGAGCACCGCCGACCGCGTTCTCGCCGGGCGCGTCGATTGGGCCAGGCAGTTCCTCGAGAAGGTCGATCTCGCTCACATCAAGGCGCGCGACATCTCGCCCGATGTCGTCCAACTGCTGGCCCAGCACAAGGATCCCGACATCAACGCCGCCATCGCCAGGCACTGGCCCGACATGCGCCCGCGAACCTCCGGGGAAAACCTCGCCGAGATCGCCCGCATCAAGGGCATCCTCCTCGCCGACGGCGCCGAGCCCGGGAATCCCGATGCCGGCCGGCTCCATTTCCAGCAGCGCTGCGCCGTCTGCCACAAGCTCTTCGAGGAAGGCAACAGCGTCGCCCCCGACCTCACCGGCTACGAGCGTCAGAATCTCGACTTCTGGCTCCCCGGCATCATCGATCCCAGCCTCGAGATCCGCGAGGGCTACGGCAACTACGTCGCCACCATGAACGACGGCCGCGTTCTCATCGGCATGATCGCCGAGCAGAATCCGCAGAGCGTCACCCTGCGCGACGCCGCCAACCAGACCACCACCCTCCCCCGTGCCGACATCAAGAGCCTGGAGGCCAGCCCCATTTCCCTGATGCCCCCCGGCCTGCTCATGGGTCTCGACGAGAAACAGCTCCGCGACTTCTTCGCCTACCTGCAGCTGAACGCGAAGTAATTGTGGGGCAGGTCTTCAATCTGCCGAACCGGTAGGGCCACCTTTCCCGCTTGAAGGCAGGTTGCAAACCTGCCCCACATTCCGGCTTGATCCCCTTGAATCAGCTTCCTAGCATGGTGGCTTCATGGGGAGCCCAGAATCCAC
>JAUIGT010000336.1 GCA_030432615.1 Verrucomicrobiia bacterium | reverse complement strand
TCGGAGGTAGATACCGCTGTCCGCGCCGGCGACCGTCTTGTACTCGAGCCGAAGTTCGAAATCCCCGAACTCCTCATCCGTCGTCGCGTAGGGCCCGTGCCCGTCATTGACCAGTTCCCCGTTCTCCACCCGCCAGTGGTCGGCGAATTCCTCGCGCATCTCCGCCAACTTGGCCTCGCGCTTCTCTCCCTCCAGCTTGGCCACCGAGTGCGGGTTCAGCCCGTGCCAGCCGTCGAGATCCTTCCCGTTGAAGATCGCCCGGAAATTCTCGGGCGGTTCGGGATCGGCGGCCCTCGCGTCGAGAGTGGCCGCCAAGGCCAGCGAGAGAGCGGTGAAGAAAGTGAAAGCGGGTTTCCTGGTGATCATGATTGCCTCTGATCTTGGCGAAGGATCAGGCCGGCGTCGATGGCGGGAAAGCGGAATCGAAAACCGGAAGCGGGATGCCATCGGTCCTTCTTCCTACTCTTTCCTTTCTCCCGCCGCATCCACGGTCGACAAAAGCTCTACCCTTCCCCTCCCCGCCAACCGCACCAGGTCCGGCAGATCGTAGTGATGCAGCGCCCCATGGACGCTGTTGACCAATTGGTTGAGACTCACTGTGGCGGGAAGGAGGTCGGCCCAGGAGGGGATCATCCGCTCGAGGCGAACCCGGGCGTAGTCGTCCGATGAAATCGCGGCGGCGTGGAGGGCGGGAATGGCGGCCTCGCCGCTGGCGTGAAGCTCGATCGGTTCCGAAGGTTCCGCCGCCTCCCGGAACGCGGCGGTCCACCGGCGGACATCGTCGACGCGAAGGCCGACGTAGGACTGGCCGAGCAGGTAGGCGAGGTAGATCTCCTGGGAATCGGGACCGAAACGACCGCGACCGTAGTCGGGCTTGCCGTGGCCGGTTTCGGTCTCACCGATGCCGCGCAGTTCGGCGGCGAGAACAATGCGACCTTCCTCCCTCACCCATCGCTCGATGACGCCGCCGGGGCCGGCTTCGGTCTTCATGCTCTCGCCGTGCAGGTAGAGAAGAGGCAAGGCGTCCGGCTTCGGCGTTTCCGGGACGAAGAGCAGGCCCGGAAGATCGATCCGGTTTTCGTCTTCGTCGCCGGCTCGGAGAACCACCTTGTCGATGCGGTAACCGTCGCGGACGATGGTACCGACGGTATCGAGACGCGGCGGAGCGACGGTTTCGTTGTCCGAACCACCGATCGTCTCGCGAACGAGGGCGCGTTTTTCCTCGTCGGACAGGGCCCCCCATCGGGCCTCTCGGTCGGGACGCAGTTGACTCTCGATGGCGGCATTGATCTCGAAGACGGACCGCTCGCCCGGCATCAGCAGTACCTGGCCCTCGGGAGTGCAGTAGAGTTCCTCCTGGGTCCAGTCGCCCTCGCTGAGCGCGAGCCACTGCTCGTCGGTGATCGGATCCGGCAGGGTCGCGGGATCCACTTCGCGGATGTCCTTTTCGCTCCCCCGCAGCCAGCGATGCATCCAGCGCGCGGCGGCCTCGCGGTGGGGCAGGTACATGCCGTGGCGGAGGTCGGGTTCGCTGAGATCGACGCGCTCGGGATAGCCGAGCCGGGTGTAGAACCGCTTGGCCTCGCGGAAAAGATCCCAGGTACCGCCGATGTCGAAGGTGGCGTCGCGGGTGCTGGCGCCGATGAGCGTCGGTCTCGGCGCGCGCATCATGACGTAGTCTGCCTCGTCCATCCCGAAGGCGATCTGGCCGAAGAGATTCTGCTCACCGTCCTGCGGTCCCTTGGTCTCGATGAGACGCCGAAAGGTGGTGAGGTAGCAGACAGGCATGGTGGCGACGATGCGATCGTCGAGCGCGCCGAGGTAGGCGGTCAGGGTGCCGCCACCGGAATTGCCGACGCAGCCGATCCGGTCGGCGAGGATGTCGTCGCGGCTCTGCAGGTAGTCGATGGCCCGCATCCCGTCCCAGATCCGGTACTGGGCGACGTTGGATCCGAGCAGGATGCTGCCGATGCCCATCATGGTGTGCTCGACGGTGCAGAGAAAGCGCACCCGCGGATGCGGCGTCTCCAGTTTCCGCGGAAGGAGCGAGGGGAAAAACTCGTTCTCCTGTTCGAAATCGAGCGACTGGTAGCGCTCGCCCTGCCCGATCGGATCGTAGCAGAGCGCGGCCATCCCATGACGCGCCAGCAGGATGGCGGTGCGCTGGTAGCCTCCGGCGGCCTTGCCGTTGTGACTGTGGCCGCAGGGAACGAGGACGCCGGGCCAGGGTCCCGGATCCGCACCGTCGCCGTCGGGCAGGTAGAGGTTCCCGGTGACGTGAAAACCGGGCCGGCTCTGGAAGAGGACCTTCTCGACCCGATAGCCCTCGCCCCGCAATTCGCCGACGGTGCGGGCCTGGAGCGGGGTCCGCTCGGGGAGGCCACCGATCGCATTCAGGAAAAACTCACGCCGTTCGCGCTGCCAGCGCTCGCAGTCGGCGCGGCTCTCGATCTGCTCGTAGGCTTCCTTCCGGGCATCGACGGCGGTGTGGAACTGGCGCATGAGCTGATCCTCGAGAGCCCGGTTGGCTTCGTCGCCGAGGACTCGAAGGGGATCTGGAGTTTCCTCCTGGGCGAGAGACAGGCCCGGGATCGAGAAAACGATCGAGGCGACCAGGCAGAATCGCGTGAGCAAACGCCCGGAAAGAGAATGGTGGCGTTCCGTCCCGCAGGATCTCGACTCCGGGCAATTCATCGCTTTCATGCCCGCGTTGTAGAAGAAACCGCGCATCGCGACAATGGCGCGATCAGCCCGAGTGGGAACTTCCACGTCCCTGCTACTCCTCCACCAGATGCTTCGGAAAATCGGCGGTGCGCTCGCAGGCGACCTGCTCCATCACCTGGGTGAGCTGACGCTTCAGCATGGTCATGGTGTGGTCGCCGCCTTTCTCGCCGAGGGCGCAGACGCCATACATGAAACTGCGGCCGAGGAAGGCGAACTTCGCGCCGCAGGCCAGTGCGTTCGCGACGTCGGGACCGTGCCGGATGCCACTGTCCATCATGAGGGTGGTGCGATCGCCGAAGGTCTTCGCCAGCTCGGTCAGGGGCCGGATCGTGGATTGCCCGTTGTCGAGTTGGCGACCGCCGTGGTTGGAAACGATGATCCCATCGACCCCGAGATCGATGGCCTTTTCCGCATCCTCCCCGGTGACGACCCCCTTGATCACCAGCTTGCCCTTCCACTTGTCGCGCAAGCTGGCGAGGCGGTCGCGGTCGAGCCGGCCGTTGAAGGTGCGATTCATGAATTGCCCGAGGTGTTTCATGCTGAGTCCGTCGGGAATGTAGGGCTTCACGGTGGCGAACTCGGGCACCCCGGCAGCGAGTTGGGAAAACGACCAGGCCGGCCGGGTCGTCATCTGGAAAATGTTGCGCAAGGTCATGCGGGGCGGAATGGCGAGACCGTTGCGGATTTCCTTGGGCCGGTAACCGAAGGCGGGCGTGTCGGCGAGAATGACGAGCACCTCGATTCCCGCCGCTTCGGCGCGCTCCAGCAGCTTGTCGCGCAGGTCTTCCTCCACCGGATGATACAGCTGGAACCACGCCCGTCCCCCGGTGATCTCGGCCACGGTCTCGATGCTGGCGGTGGCGACCGTGCTGAGGATGAAGGGGAGGTTGTGCTTCGTCGCGGCGGCGGCGAGGATCTCGGTGGCGCGTGGCCACAGCAATCCCTGCAGTCCGATCGGCGAGACGCCGAAGGGAGCGTCGTAGGTTTGACCGAACAACTCCGTGGTCAGGTCGGCGCCCCCGTAACCGCGCAGGTAGTACGGCCGCAGCTGGACCTCGCGGATCTCGCTGGTGTTGCGGGCCAGGTTGACCTCGGTGTGGCAGCCGCCCTCGAGGTATTCGAAGGCGAACCGGGGCACGCGCCGCCGGGCCCGTTCGCGGAGATGCTCGATGGAGGGATGATTGGAGTCGAAATAGTCGGACATGGTCGGACGGTCGGGAAGGAATCGACGAGCCCAACCGTGGCGCCCGGTGGCTTCCAGGTCGAGCGGGAATTCTCGGGGACCGCGATGCCACTCGGGATCCGGGCATCGCCCCTCCCCGGCGTCACTTCACCGGCTTCTCGGTGATGTATCCGAAAGCAAGGTCACGGAGTCCCTGGGCCCCGTGGATGTGTTCGCTCTGCGGCTCCTCGTAGGCATGAACTTCCTCCCAACTCTTCCCGCCATCACCACTGCGAAGAATGGTGGTGCGCTTGCGGTCGATGTTGATGAGGGCGCCCTCCGGTGAGGCCACGATCTTTCCGGTGGGGATTCCCTCGGGCAGATCGCGCCAGCTACTGCCGTCGGCCGACGCCTTCGCCCCTTTCCCACTCACCAGCCAGAACTCGTCACCGACCAGGCTCAACTCCGCTCGTTCCAGGCCGGTGGGAAACGGCCCCTCCCAACTGTCGCCGGCGTCGGCCGAAACAAAGGCGTTCGCCCCGAGCTGGTCGGCGAGAACGACGAGGTCACCGTTGGACACCATGCCGTTGTAGCCCTCGCACCGCTCGTTCAGGAGTTTCGGCTCGAGCCAGGTCCAGGTTTTTCCCTGGTCGTCGGAGGCGTAGAGATTGCCGAAGACCGGGCTCTCCTTCGAACGATCATTCCCGAGGGCGAGGAAACGGCCGGTCTTTTTCCCGCACCACACCGGGCCGACGTGGTGGGTGACCAATTTCCGCGGACGCGGATCGTCCTTGAAGTTCCGCAGCGAGAAGGTGGTGAAGCTTTTCCCGAAATCGGGCGTGGCCGACAGGGTCATGTAGCCGCCCGAAACGAAGACACCGTCGCCGCCCGCGATTCCCCAGGTACCGGCCATGATGGCGGAGTTCTCGTCGGTGCCTTTCTCTCCCTTGATGACCGTCTTCCCGTCGGTGAGGTGACGCCAGTTCACCCCGTCCTCCGAGGCCAGCCACATCGTCGGGGCTCCCCAGCCGATCGGGACCACGAAGACGCCGCCGGTGTAGGCCACCGCCTTCGTGGCCCAGGGACTGTGATCGGAGCCCAGGTGCCCGAAGTAAACCTGCTCCCAGGTTTTCCCATCGTCGCGGGACAGGAGGATGCGTCCCCCGTGACCGACGGCGACGAAGGCGGGGACCTTCGGGTCGGGGCGAAAATCGCCACCCAGGGGAATGGCGGTGCGCGCCTCTTCGGCGGCCGCGGCGAACTCGGGCGGGACATCGGCGGCAAGACCGGCCGATGAAAAGGCGCCGAGGAGGCAGAGCGAACGAAGGAGAAGTTTCATGGTTTCCAGTAACGTTGAGAGCGTTGACGCGTCAGTACAGGCTGGCGCTCGATCTGTCGAGCCCAAGTGCCCGGAGGTGAAACGCGCCCGAACACCTTCTCCTGACGCCACGATCTGTCTCTCCTCCCCTTTTTTCCATGCAGAAAAACCCGACCGCTCTCATCACCGGTGCTTCCAGTGGCATCGGCCTCGAACTCGCCCGCCTCCATGCCGAAGCCGGCGGCAACCTCGTCATCGTCGCTCGCAACGAATCGAGGTTGCACGCCTTGAGGGACGAACTGGAGGAGAAGGACCAGATCTCCGTAACCGTGCTCGCCATGGACCTGACCTCCCCCTCCGCTCCCCGCGAACTCCACGAAGCGGTGCGGGCGGACGGGCTCGAAATCGACTACCTCATCAACAACGCCGGTTTCGGTGGCCAGGGAAAATTCCACGAGCGCGACTGGGACGAGGACCGTGCCATGATCCAGCTGAACATCGTGACCCTGACGGAACTCTGCCGCCTCTTTCTCCCCGACTTCGTCGCCCGTGACCGGGGCCGCATTCTCAACGTGTCCTCCACCGCCAGCCTGCCTCCGGGCGGTCCGCTGCAGGCCGTTTACTTTGCCACCAAGAGCTACGTCACCGCCTTCAGCCTCGGCATCGCCGGTGAACTGCAGGACACCGACGTCACCGTGACAACCCTGCTACCCGCCGCCACGGATACCGGTTTCGCCAGCTCCGCGGGCATGGCCAAGGCCAAGCTGTTCCAGAACGCGGCCTCGGCTCGCTCCGTGGCCGAAGATGGCTACCAAGGCATGTTGGCGGGAAAGCGAAAGGTCGTCTCCGGGCTCAACCCGATGATGAAGGCCATGATGCTGGCGCTGCCCTTCGTTCCCGAAAAGCTGGCCCTGAACCAGATCCGAAAGATGCAGGAACTTCCGGCCCAATAATCCGGCTTGGCCTCAACCTGCCCGGTTCTACGCGAAATCCAATCCCTCCAGCGGGCCCGTGCCGGTGGCGAAGGTGCCATCGGCGAAACCGAATCGATGGAGGACGCTCACGTAGAGATTGCCCAGCGGCACGCTACCCGGTTCGAAGGCGAGGTGCCGGCCGTGATCGAACCCACCGCCGATCAGGAGCACGGGCAGATCCTTGTTCGAGTGATTCGATCCGTTCCCCAGATTCGAGGTGATGACGATGGTGGTGCGGTCGAGCAGGGTGCCGTCCCCCTCCTTCTCCCGGCTGAGGTTTTCGAGCAGGCCTTTCAACTCGTGGAAGAAGGCGCGCTCGATGAGCTTGAGCTGCGCGATGTTGTTCGGGTCCTGGCCATGATGGGAAAGCGGATGGTAGCCGTTGCTTACGCCGTCGATGTTGACGTCGTTCTGTTGGAACCAGCCGGTGGTGATGACGCGAGTGGAATCGGTCTTGAAGGCGAGATGGATCATGTCGCAGACGTTGCGCATCCGGGTCACGATTTCCGCCCCGCTCGCGGGATCCTCCGGGATGGGGAGATCGACCTTGGGCTTCGGGGTATGGACCCAGCTTTCCGATTTCACGAGACGGCGCTGGGTTTCCTCGACCGATTGGAAATATTCCTCGAGCTTGCCTTGGTCGCTGTCGGAGAGGCTGGGCTGAAGGGATTCCGCCTGGCGGCGCATCAGGTCGGTCATTCGCTTGCCGTAGCCGATCTCCCTCACGGTGCGCTCGACGTCGTCCCGCCCCTCGTCGATGAAGAGCCGGGCGTAGACTCTCGCCATCTTCTCCTCGGCCGGGACCATGGTGCCGCCGTCGGTCCAGCTGAAGATGTTGCGCCCGGCCGAGAGCACCAGCGAATCATAGCGGGTCGCTCCCCCGATCTGCCCGGCTACATACTGGTCGAGCGAACG
>JAUIGT010000335.1 GCA_030432615.1 Verrucomicrobiia bacterium | reverse complement strand
TCCAGCGTCTTGCCGAAACCGATGCCGGGATCGAAGACGACCGCTTCGGGTTCGATTCCGGCGGCGACGGCGAGTTCGAGTTGGTGTTCGAAAAACGCGCCCACCTCGGCGACGACATCGTCGTAGCGCGGGTTCCGCTGCATGGTGCGGGGGGTGCCCTGCATGTGCATGATGACCAGGCCGGCTCCGGTCTCGGCGGCGACGGGGGTCATGCGGGGATCGCCTCGGAGTCCGGTGACGTCGTTGATGATGCCCGCGCCCGCCGCCACGGCGGCCTCGGCGACGGCGGCCTTGGAGGTGTCGATGGAAATCATCGCGGCCGGCCGCTCTCTGAGGATGGCCTCGATCACGGGGATGACGCGGCGTTTTTCCTCGGTCTCATCGACTTTCGCGGCGCCCGGGCGGGTCGATTCCCCGCCGACGTCGATGATGGCGGCGCCTTCGTCGAGCATCGACAGGGCATGGGCCTCGGCGGCATCGACATCGATGAATTCCCCGCCGTCGGAGAACGAATCGGGCGTGACGTTGAGAATGCCCATGATCTCGCCGCGCTCTTTCAGGTCGAAAGTGCGCTCCCCGCATCGCCAGGGCCACGAGGTTCGCGGCGTGTCACTGTGGTGCTCGTTCATCCCGGGAAACCTGCTCGCCGCGGGCCTGTCGCCGCGCAACCGGAAAACGGCAAAGGGCTCTTGTGAGGCCCGTTGCCTTCGCGTAACTTGGAGGCCCCTTCGGTGAGGACCTCGAAGGCTTCGCTGGGGGCGGATGAGACAGACAGAAGCCGGACCCCGCTTTTACCCATGATGCAAGGAACGAGGAAGGAATGGACCCGGGACGCTCGCTTGCGGAGCGTCTTGGTCACATCGTTGGGCCTGTTGGTCGTCGCCGCCTGGCAAACGGTGGCGGAGGCGCAGTTTCACGCCAAGACCAACGACGGCCGCACCGTGGCGGTACAGCCGAGCCCGACCGCCGATGCGGCCAATCCCAACGCCCCGACGGTCTACCAGGGTGCCAACATGAATGCCGGGCTCATCGACACGGGCAAGGTCGAGGGTTCCACGCTCGTCTACAAGGACATCCGCGAGATCGATACCTGGGGGCGGGCGATCTATCATTCCGATGGGAGCTACACGGAATCGACCAAGCCGAAGGCGCAGAACTCGATGATCCAGGAGACGAAGAGTCCCAATGGTGTGCTGCTGTTCCGGCGAGTCATCAGTCTCGATGCCCACGGTCGGCCGGAAGAGGTGCTGATCTATGATGGTCGTGGCCTGTTTCGTTTTCGCGGCGAGATCATCTACGACAACCAGGGACGTTTCCAGGAAGAGCGCATTTTCGATCCCCACAACCAGATGATCCGCAGCCGGGTCCAGGAGTACCTGCCGAATGGTCAGCCGGGCGAGTTCAAGATCGTGGATGACCTCTCCAAGGTGCCGCCGGACATGAAGCTGGTGATCACGCGGCAGGACGGCTACGATGCCGAGGCCGCGCAGCGCAACCAGGAGCGCTTCTGGCAGGAGGCCCAGGAGCGGAAGGCCGGCGAGAACGCCAGGAGCGCGGCCGGATCCGAAGAGACACCGAAGCCCAAGAAGGAGCGCCGGGGGGGAATCCTGCGTTTCTTCGGGGGCGGCAAGGACTAATGCGGTAGGGTGCGTGGACAGATTTCCGAAGTGCCCGGACCATGCCGGAACGTTTTTCGCCCGTCCAGATCCTGATCGTTCTGATCCTCGGCGCGGTGTCCGTCTCCGGCTGGGTCTACGGCTGGCGCTGGAAACAGGTGGCGATGGGAGACCGGCCCATGGCGGAGGTGACGGTCGGGATGGAAATGACCGACGAGGAATCGCTCATCATCAGTCTCCAGGACCAGCTCGACCGGCTCCGCTCCGACAACGAGGCGCTCTCGCGCCACCTGCGCGAACTGGAGGAAGCCGAGGGCGGAACCTTGCCCGACGCTTCCGGGACGGAGACCGGGAAATCGCCCGGGACAGACGATACGGGCCGGGCCGATTGACGAACCGGTGTGGATGTCCGCCTCGCTCGGGGCCCGGATTCGTTGATTCCCTGCGGTTTCCGCCTCGCGCCGCGAACGGATTCGGGTTAGCCTTTTCCCGGTAAATCCCTTCCCTATCACCTCTTCTCCTTCCCTTCTTTCGCATTTCATGGAAACCGCCAGGCAGTATTTCTTCACCGGCCGTGTCCAGGGCGTCGGCTTTCGCTACAGTGCCAAGCGACTCGCGATGGGTTTCGACGTGGTTGGTTGGGTGCGCAACCTCGAGGACGGCCGGGTGGAAATGCAGGTGATGGGCGAGGAGGAGGAGATCGATGCGTTCCTCGAGGAAATGCACGACAGCCCCTTGGGCCATCACATCCAGGAACAGGAAGAACGTTCGGTGCCGCTCCTCGAGGAGGTGAGCGGTTTTTCGATCCGCTGAATCACTCGCCCGCCTCCCCCTTTTCCGCGCCGCCAACTGCCAAGCCAAACCCTTTCCACCAGGCAAGCTCACCTCACCCATGAGTGTTCCCGCTGTCGAAGTTCGCAATCTCACCAAGGTGTTCCCGCTCTCGTTGAAGAAGGAGTACCTGGTGGCGGTGGAGGATCTGTCGCTGACGGTGAATGCCGGCGAAGTCTACGGGCTCATCGGTCCGAACGGTTCCGGCAAGTCCACGACCATGAAGGTGGTGCTCGGCCTGATGGCGGCGACCACGGGATCGACCAAGGTCTTCGGCATCGAGAGCCGCGACGTGCGCAGCCGGCACCAGATCGGGTTCCTGCCCGAGAATCCCTATTTCTACAAGCACCTCACCGGGTTCGAGACGCTGAAGTTCTACGGTCGTCTATGCGGGCTGCGGGGGCGCGAACTGAAGGACCGCGCCAACGAGATGCTGGCCCTCGTCGATCTCGAAGTCGCGCGGGATCGCCGGCTCGGGGGCTATTCCAAGGGAATGCTCCAGCGCATCGGGCTCGCCCAGGCCATGATCCAGCGCCCGCGCCTGGTGGTGCTCGACGAGCCGACCGCCGGCGTGGATCCCATCGGTTCCCGGCAGATTCGCGATCTCATTTTCAAGCTCAAGGAGGACGGCATCTCGGTGTTCCTGTGTTCCCATCTCCTCGAGCAGGTGCAGGAAGTCTGCGACCGGGTCGGCATCATCGCCAACGGCCGCATGTGGCGCGAGGGGCCCCTGCACGAGTTGATCGCCATCGAGGACCAGACCGAGTTGGTGCTGCGGGACGCGTCGCCCGCATTGCTGGAGCGGATCCGGAACCTGGTCGCGTCCGATTCCGGCGGTGCGGAGCTGGTTCGCAGCGGTCACCCGCGCACCACCCTGGAGCGGCTCTTTCTCGACATCGTCCGCGAGAGCCGGGAGGCGAAAGCGAAGGAAGATCGCGAGAAACAGGCGTCGAAGGGCGCGAAGAAGTGAATGAGGATTCCGTTTTTCCCGACCCCAACATGAGCGAAGCCGCCAACGCAGAGACCGAAGAGCGCACGGTGCCCCGGGTGCCGCTGTTTTCTCCCGGCCGGATCTGGGTGCTGACCATGAGCACCTTCACCCAGCTCGTCCGGATGAAGACGTTCTACTTTCTCATCATTTTCGCGGTGCTCGTCGCGGCCGCCAGCAACCTCAACCTGCTCTACACGCCGGCGCAGAAGCTGCGGATGCTCAAGGACGCGTCCTTCGGGGCGATGTCGATCTTCTCCTGGCTCTTCGCCATCGCGGCGACCGCGGTGCTGATCCCGCGCGATCTCGAGGATCGGACGCTCTACACCATTCTGGCCAAGCCGGTGCCGCGGCTCGAATACCTGCTGGGCAAGCTCTTCGGCGTGCTCCTGACCATCGGCGTGGCCCTGGTGGTCATGCAGGTGCTCTTCACCGGGTTCCTCTTCTTTCGCGAGGTCACGGTGCTGGCGGCGGAACGCCAGGCCCTGGAGGCGCAGGGCGGCATGAGCCCGGAGGATATCCAGGCTCAGCTCGAACTGATCCGCGCCCAGGGAGTCCAGTGGCAACTGCTCTACGCGCTGGTGGCGATCTTCCTCAAGGCCGGGGTCGTGGCCGCGGTGACGATGCTGGTCTCGACCTTCGCTTCCAGCACCCTGTTCACCATGATCGTGGCCACCATCATTTTCCTGGTCGGCCATTTTCACAAGCTGGCCGCCGGCTATTGGCTCCACGAGCTCGGCGACAGCCTGGTCGCCAAGCTGGTGGTGAAGCCGGTCATCATGATCATTCCCGATTTCCGCGTCTTCAACGTAACCGAGAACATCGTCGGCGGAACCCCCGTGACGACCGGGGCGATGCTGGCGCTGGTCGGGCTCGCCCTGCTCTACATGGCGGTCTACAGCGCCGTCGCCCTGTATTTGTTCATCGATAAGGAATTCTGAATCGGCCCGTATCCTTCTCTCGAACCGACGCTCTCTTTCCATGAAATTCGGCCGCACCACCCGCAAGACCGTCGCCGTCCTGGCCTTGCTGCTGGTCTTCGGCCTGTTGCGGACGCCGTTGGAATCTCGGATGACCGAGAAGTTCGTGGCCTCGGGATTGATCACGGAAGTTTCGACCTCCCAACTCAGCAGCGCCGTCGGCCAGTCCACCGTCCTCGCCGTGCTGGGTGGCCTTCGCCCGCTGGTGGCCATCTACCTGACCCTCCATGCCTTCGACGCCTGGTCCTACCGGGAGTGGGACACGGTCGAGCGCGATTACCGGCTGATCACCACCCTGCTGCCGGAGGACATCGATTCGTGGAAGACCGGCGCCTGGCACATGGCCTACAACGCCTCGGCCTCGGCGCTCTATGACGACCCCGACATTCCTGAAGCGGTCGGGAAAAAGAACAGCCGCGACTGGATCCTCAAGGGCATCGAATTCCTGAAGCGGGGCATCGAGCAGAATCCCGACTCGTCCACCCTGCACCAGGAGCTGGCCGACATCTACCGCCAGAAGCTCGAGGAGCCCTGTCTCGCGGCCAGGCACTACAAGCTGGCGATGGAAGGCGATCGGCCGCGTTCCTTCGTTCCGCGTTTCTACGGCTACTTCCTGGCGCGCTGCCCGGGCCGGGAGCGGGAGGCCTACGACTTTCTCATGGAACTCTATCACCAGGGAGAAAAGCAACGCCTGCCGACGCTGATCTCGCGAATCAAGGAACTGGAGGAGAAGCTCGACGTTCCCGCGACCCACCGGATCCCCGACCCTGATCCCGATGTCGAGATCCTCAAGAAATATCCCCACGCCAAACCCGCCCTGCCCTGACTCCCGAAAAAGCCGGTGAGCGACGATTGCGGAAACCCTCAATTGTGCTTTGTTTGCGGCTTGCGCCAGTGCCGGACAGCGCTGCCCGCCTTCCCGACCCACCCATGATGCGATCACGCGGCAGTGCCGCCTCCTGACCCGTCGAGCGGATGAAATACGCGATTTTCGGAGACATTCACGCCAACCTCGAGGCCCTCGAGGCGGTGATGCTCGACGCTGCCGACCACGACTGCACCGATTTCGTCTGCATCGGTGACATCGTCGGCTACAACGCCAACCCGCGGGAATGCCTCCAGCTGGTGCGGGAATTGGATTGCCCCGTGGTGAAGGGGAATCACGACGAGGAAGCCGCGCTCGACTCGCCACTGGAGGGGCTCAACCCCCTCGCCAAGCACGCGCTGGAGTGGACCCGCGAGAGCCTTTCCCCCGAGGACCGCGAATGGCTGACCAACCTGAAGCTCGTCCGCCAGGTGCGCGACTTCACCATCGTCCACGCCACCCTCGACACGCCCGGCAACTGGGGCTACGTGACCAACAAGTTCGACGCCATGGCGAGCTTCAGCTACCAGTTCACCCCGGTCTGCTTCTACGGCCACACCCACACGCCGCGCATCTATGTGAAGGGCGACTCCGTCGAGGCGCTGGAGGAAATGGAGACCAAGATCGGCCTCGGGAAGAAATACTTCATCAACGTGGGCAGCACCGGTCAGCCGCGTGACGGCGACTGGCGCTCCTCCTACGCCATCTACGACGTGGAGAACCAGCACGTCCAGATCCGCCGCATCGAGTACGACCTCCCCACCGCGCAGCAGAAGATCATCGACGCCGGTCTGCCCGAGATGCTGGCCAACCGGTTGGCGGTGGGAAAGTGAGACCCGCACCCAGGGTCCCCGGCGGGACCTTCCCTTCCGCGATGCCGGATGCTTCCTCGTCACGCTTCGATCTCGACGACGCTCGCAGCGTGCTCGTGGTGAAGCCCAGCTCGCTCGGCGATGTCATCCACACGCTCCCGGCGGTCACCCTGCTGCATCGGCACCGGCCCGACCTCGAGATTGACTGGGTGGTGAATACCGAGTGGGCGCCACTGCTGGAGGGAAACCCGGCGCTGCGACGAGTCCTTCCCATGCCCCGGCGCGAGTGGCGCGGTTGGCGCGATCTTCCCAAGGCCCGGCGTTGGGCGAAGGAAACGCTCGGTTCCCTGCGTCCCGACCTGGTGCTCGATTTCCAGGGCCTGTTGCGGAGCGGGTTGCTCTCGAAGGCTTCCCGGGGCGCTCACCTCGTCGGATTCCGTCGCGCCCGCGAGGGGGCGTCGTTGTTCTACGACCGGAAGGTCGATGTCGAACCCTGGGAGAGCACCCACGCCGTCGATCGCTACCTGCGACTGGTAGAGGCCGTGGGCGTGCCGCCGCTGGACCGGGAGCCGGATGGGTTCGATCCCGCCGACTCCTTCCCGCTGCCGGCCGGCGATCCGGTCGAACTGCCGGAGGATCTCGCGGGGCGCCCGTTTCTGCTTCTCCACCCGTTCTCCCGCGGGCGCGGGAAATCGATGGCCCTCGAGGAAGCCGCCCGCTTCTGCCGCCTGTTCAACGAGGCCACCGGCGGCGAGATTCCCGTGGTCCTGGTCGGTGCCGGAGTGGAGTGGCCGGAGGCCGAGACCGCCACGCCGGCGGGAGTCGTCAGCCTGTTGAACCGGACCACCCTGGCCCAGCTCATCTGGCTGATGCGCCGGGCGCGGTTCATCGTCAGCGTCGATTCCGGCCCCATGCACTTGGCCGCGGCGTTGACCGGGCAGCTGCTCTCCCTGCACACCTGGACCGATCCGCTCATGGTCGGTCCCTGGCGAAAAGACGCGTGGATCTGGCGCGAGGATTACCTCGGCAAGGT
>JAUIGT010000334.1 GCA_030432615.1 Verrucomicrobiia bacterium | reverse complement strand
CACGTGCAGCACCAGCAGGGGTAGTGAACTGATCGCGGAAACCACCAGGGCAGGCATCACACTCATCTGCTCCCGGTAGATGATGACCGCGAACACGATGAAGAAGATCGAGTAGATGGCCGCCAGGAGAGAAAAATGGCCGAGCCGGAACTCATCCAGCCGCCCGGGACAGTCGCGCTCGTTCATGTAGAGAAAGCCGCCACCAAACATCAGCACCGCCACCGCCATGAAGCGGAGTAATTGCAGCAATCGACCACTGGGACTCTGGGCACCCGGCACCGAAACCACGATCTGTCGATCGGATACCAGGTTCTCGTATTCCCAGTAGGTTTTCCCGTCGTCGATCCTCGATGGCGTCAGCGAGAAACTGGAGACGCCCGGCGCGTTGGTGTCGGAGAGATCAAGGTTGAGGGCAATCGCCTCCAGACGCCGGCACGACGGGAGCGACCATTCCAGGCGCTCGGTTCCGAGCGTGGTGAAACCGATTTCCGCCTCCAGCCGTTCTCCGGGCGCGAGTGTCGGCGTCCAATGAATGCCGGTCAGCCGATACTCGACATCGTCGGCTCCGTTGCGCGATTCAGCGCCCCCGCCAGACCCGGTCCGCAGAAATACGTTCACCGCCTCGATGGTTCCTGCGGGAAACGGAATGATCACCCGCACCGGACCTTCCTCGTCTGGAGCCCCCTTGATCGAGATGCTACCCGTTCCGCGAAAGAGAAAGCGGTTGTAAACCTCCAGACCAATCCGCTGCGGCTCACCCGAGAGAGTCAGTTCCAAGTTCAACGATTCGATGATGGGAAGGGCACCCTCATTGTCCGTGGCTTCCTCCCGGACATCAGCGGCGGCGATCGCGTTCCGCTTTCGTTCCAACGCAGCCGACTTGGCGGTCACGGCGCTGGCCGATTTCATGATCACTGGTATCACCACGCTGGCCAACACCGCGATGATGACCACCACGATCAGAAGTTCCGTCAAGGTGAAGGCGCCTCCGCGAAGCGCCCTGGCTGGAGTCGAGGGTTTCCTTTTCATGGAAACGACCCTGCGAGGGCTCCGTTACCGTTGCGTTACCGCGGGAAGACGATTTGCCGAAAAAAACGACCGCCCCGCCCCGCCCTGAGCGGCCAGCGAGGCAACAGGGTATGATCCGTGATGCAACCCGGTTGGGTCGATGGCGTCAGGCCTCGGCCCAGACTTCCTTCATTCGCTCCAGGCCGATCTTCGCCACTTCGGCGGGGTCCTGCTCCCAGAGCTTGGCGTTGAACAGTTCGAGGCTGAGCCACTGGTCGTAGCCCTTCTCCTTGAGCACGCCGAGTTCGGCCTTCAGGTCGATGGCGCCCTCGCCGATCATGACGCGGTCGGGATCCTTCTGCTGGCCGCTGGGAATGTTCGGGTCGGCGTCGTCGATGTGGTAGTGGACGATGCGCTCCAGCGGCAGCGCCCGGATGTCGTCGAGGGTGGTCTTGTTGTTCCAGTTGTGAAAGGCGTCGAGAATGGTGCAGGCGTCGGACTCCCCGCAGCGATCGAGAACCGTGACGGTGTCGGGCACGTTGTTGAGGCTGGCGAAGAAGCTGATGTATTCGAGCACGGCGCGGACGCCGGTTTCGCGGCCGATCTGGAGCAGGTCGCGGTAGCCTTCGTGCAGGCCGTCGAAGCCGGGCTGTTCCATCGGCGGGGTGCAGACCATCAGGGGCGCACCGAGGCGGGCGGCGAGTTCGAAGCGACGACGGGCCTCGTCGAGGGCGAGCGTGTATTCCCAACCGGAAGTTTCGCCCCAGTTGCGGACGGCGATGAAACACGGAACGGACAATCCGTGATCGGCGAGGGCTTTTTCCACGTCGCTGACTTCGCCGCCGCGACCGACGTGCTGGTAGAGTTCCACGGCCCAGAGTTCGATGCCGTCGTAACCGGCCTCGCCGGCGATGCGGATCTTGTCGAGAAGCGGGGTCGGTTTGATGGTCGAGGCGTTGAGGGAAAATCGCATGGTGGCCTCATCTTGACCGATCCTTCCCCGAGGTCCAGTGGCGAAATCGGGAAATCGGCCCGCCTCGCCCCGGCGCCCTTTTTTCCGGACAGGGAAGACCGCTGCTTGCGCCAAGGGCGATCCCGCATTTACTCAGAGGCGGCTTCTCCCTTGCCACCTTTCGACATCGTCAGACTCGTCGCTCCATGAACCGCTATCTTGCGAGGGTAACTCCGTGGCTTTCGGGAATCGGGAACCGCCTGCGCCCATTGGGCAAGCGTGCGGAAAGGCTGCTGCCCCGCGCCGAAGCGGGCGACTGGACCGTGTTTCTCATCGCGCTGGCGGGCGTCGTCTTCTGCGCCTGGTGGCTGCTGTCCCGGGAAATGCCGGCCACATTGGCCGAAGTCGCCGAGCTGATGGATGGCACCCGGCGGAAATACCGGGAGTTCATCGCCCCCGGCCTCTGGTATGGAGCGATCGTGCACCTCATGCTCTGGATTCCGCTGCTCCTGATGGTGCGGGTCTGGCCCAAGGGAGGCACCGCCCGTTTTCTCGGCGGACCCGACGGGCTGGAATCACAACGCCATCCCAGCAACGGGCGGTACTTCTGGACGGTGCTCGCCCTCATCGTGATCGTCGCGGCCGCGGTGAGGTGGACACGGATGGACCTCAGCTACTGGGGCGACGAGGGATGGGCCGTGACGCGTTATTCGCACGGCAACTGGCGGCCGATGGACCGGTCGGAACCGCAGGGCGAGATGCGCTTCTTCCCGGCGCTCTGGGACCAGGCCTTCTTCGATGACACCACGGGGGGCAATCACTACCTCTTCACCGTGGTGCAACGCCTGACGCTGGATACCTGGCGAACGATCACGGGACTGCCCCGCGAGTCCTTCGACGAGACGATTTCCCGGCTACCATCCCTCATCGCCGGACTCGCCTGCCTGCCGCTGCTCGCCTGCATGCTCCGATGGTGGGGGCGGCCGAGGGTCGGATTGTGGGCGGCTTTCTTCCTGGCCGCCCACCCGATGCATCTCCGCTACTCCAGCGAAGCGCGCGGGTATGCCCTGATGCTGTGCTACCTGCTGGCGATGATCTGGTTCGCGGCCCTGGCGCTGCAATCAGGGCACTGGCGATGGTGGCTTTTCTTCGCCGTCGCGGAGTTGCTCGCCGTCTACTCCTGGAAAGGGGTCTACTACGGACTCGGGGTGACGAACGCGGCCATCTTTTTCATGATCCTGTTCGGCAAGGTCGATCCGGCCACCCTCACCGGCTCACCGCAGCGAGCGCGCTGGGTCGCGGCAGGCCGCTGGCTGATGGCGAACCTGCTGGCCTTCGGCGTGTTCGTGCACCTGCTGATGCCCTGCATCATGCAGACCCCCGAGGCCATGCGCGCGGTGGGCGGCCGCCCCATGGACGGCACCTGGCTGAGGCAGGAGTTGGCCCAGGTTTTCACCGGCACCCCGTGGCAGATCGATCCGGAGAATCCCTCGCTCGTCGCCGTGGCCCGGCTCTGGCGTCACTACCCGGTGGTGGTGTGGACGCTCTTCGCCGGCTACGCGGCGGTGCTGGCGATCGGCATCGTTACCATCCTGCGGCAGTGCCCCCGGCTCGGCGTGCTCTGTGGCGCGCTGATCGTTTCCTGCGTGATCGGAGCGCTCCATTTCAAATACAAGGTCCACGCCGAGTGGCAGACCTGGTATTCTTTCTACATCCTCCCGGCCATCTGCATCACCGCCGCCTTCGGCGTCGCCGAACTGACGCGTCAATCGGGCCGGTGGCTGCGGGGACGGGCATCCTGGATCACCGGCACGGCGGTGGCCGCCGCCGTCCTGCTGATGGCCGCCCCGCAGACCGTGGTCATGGCCTCCACTCCGCTGGAAGCGAACCGGGAGGCCTTCGAACTGACCCGCGGCCAGCACGAACCCTGGGGCTACCGCGAACCGTCGAACATTTTCACCGTCTATCTCTGGCGTCACATCGCCCTCTACGATCCCCGGGCCGACACCCGGGTCCGCGACGGCGCCGCCCTGGCAACGCGGATCGAGGAGGTGAAAAAGGCCGGTGGCGAACTCTACGTGGTCATGGGCGAGCGCGAGTTGTCGCGGGTGCTCAGCGGCGACATGGTCGAAATGCTCGAAGATCCCGCGCTCTTCACCCTGATGAAGACCTTCTACAGCCAGGATCCCGCCCTGACCCTCAGGGCCTACCACTACACCGGGCCTCGCTGATCCGGAAAGCTCGGGCCCCGCGAAATCCGCGCCCCATGGATGAATCGTGCGTGGCGCGGGCTGAGGATTTCGGCTAAGATCTGCCCATCGCATCATCACCGGACATGCCCGACATCCCGGAATTCGAGATCCTCAGCCGGATCGGCGGCGGATCTTACGGCGAGGTGTTTCTGGCTCGCAGCGTGACCGGTTCCTACCGGGCGGTGAAAATCGTTCGCCGCGAGGATTTCGAACGCGAACGCACCTTCGAACGGGAGTTCGAGGGCATCCAGCGCTACGAGAAGGTCTCGCAGGATCACCCGGGGCTGGTGGACGTGCTCCACGTCGGCCGCAACGACGAGGCCGGCTACTACTACTACGTGATGGAACTGGCCGACGATGTCGAGACCGGCAGCGACATCGACGTCGAGCATTACCAGCCCCGCACCCTGGCGAGCGACCTCCGCAAGCATCGCCTGCGCTCGGTGAAGGAATGCGTCGCCGTGGGCGCTCCCATGGCCGAGGCGCTCGGCCACCTTCACGCCGCCGGACTGACGCACCGCGACGTCAAACCGTCGAACATCATCTTCATCAAGGGAATCGCCAAGCTCGCCGATGTCGGCCTGGTGGCGAGGACCGGCCAGCGAACCTACGTCGGCACCGAGGGCTACGTGCCCCCGGAGGGTCCCGGCACCGCGCTGGCGGATCTCTACAGCCTGGCGATGGTGCTCTACGAGATGGGCACCGGCAAGGACCGACTCGATTTTCCGGAGCTGCCCACCAACATGGAGTTGCCGCCCACCGTCAATCGCGACGAGTGGCGGGCGCTCAACAGCGTGATCTGCCGGGCCGGGGCGCCCGATCCCCGACGCCGGTTCGAGAGTGGTGCGACCTTCGCGGCCGCCCTGCGCCGCATCACCGATCCCACCCCCACGGCGGCGAGTTCGTGGGGCCGATTCCTGCGCGCCGCCGCCATGCTGATGGTCGCCGCCGTGCTCGGGGCCACCGGTTACTCGGCCTACCGGCAGATGGATGACGAGCCCGCACCGCCGGTCCCGCCTCCGCCTTCGGAAAATCCGGCGAATCCCGCGCCTGGTCCGCAACCGGGCGGGAACAGCGCCTCCTCCACCACCGAGCCGGAGACGGGCGGGAACAGCGGTCCCGATTCGCCCAATGGAAGCAGTCCCGAGATGGCCTTGAACGGGATCGATGTCGAGGAACTACCCGACGCCTTCGGCCCCGCGTTCGAGGCCCTGCGCCCGCGCATGCTGGGCAATTCCGCAAATTCGGGCGGCTCGGTGTCCTTCGACAATCTCGGCAACGGAAATCGGGGCGGCGTAGTCATCACCGACGCGGTCGGACCTCCCGCGCCGCCGAAGCGGCCCGACGATCCTCCGCCGCCGCCCCCGATGGCCCGGCTCAAGATCACCCAACCCACCGGTGCCGAGGTCTGGCACGAAGGAAAGCGCATCGCGGTGACACCGACGGACACCCTCGAGTTCGCCCCCGGTCCGGTCGTGGTGGTGCTCAAGCAGCCCGGCTACCACGACTACACCCTGGAGCGAACCCTGCAGCGGGACGAGACCCACTACGAGACCGACATCCAGATGCTGCCGGACCAGAGCCCGGTGCCCGGCCAACCCTGGACCAACTCGGTGGGGCTCGCCTTCGAACCGGTGGGACGCTTCCACATTTCCGTCGCCCCGATCAGCCAGGAATCGTTCGACCGCTTCGTGGAAGAGGCCCGCTACCCCGTCGGCAGCGCGGTGCCCGCCGACGAACTGCCCGGTTCCAGCCCGGCGACTCCGCTGGCGGCGCGACTGGACGAGCGCGCGGCCTGGGCGTTCTGCGATTGGATGACCCGGCTCGACCGCGACACCGGCTACCTCGACGCCGGGCACTTTCACCATCCCCAGCAGTCCGCGGACGGTTCCCCCACCTACCACAGCCGCATCGAGAACCAGTTCGGCAATTTCGCCATCAACAGCGAACCCACCGGCGCCCGCGTCTATCGCGAGGACGGTCGCTTTCTCGGCAAGACTCCGCTGTCGCTCGAGGGCCAGCGCATCGGGCTGACCCGGGTGAAACTCAAGCTCGGCGGCTATCACGACGAATCGATCGAGTTTCTCGTCCGCGCTTCCGATCTCACCCCGAAGTCGGTCGAACTGCGGCGCGACGACAGCCCCATTTTTTCCGAGCCCTACACGAACAGCCTGGGAATGAGATTCCTGCCGGTGAAGGACTTCCTGGCCTCGGCCTACGAGACGCGGGTCCGGGACTACGCGGCCTTTCTTGCCAGCAACCCGGAGGGCATCGAGCCCCCCAACGTCACCTTCGACCAGGGACCGGACCACCCGGTGGCCGGCGTCAACCTGCCCGAGGCGCGGGCCTTCTGTGAATGGCTCACCGCCGAGGAACGCCGCCTGGGACGCATCGGCGAGCACCAGGAATACCGGCTGCCCCGGGACCTGGAGTGGAGCGCCATGGCCGGCCTGGAAACCGAGAACGGCGACACCCCGGGCGACCGTGACGTGCGCAAGGTGCTGGACCACTATCCCTGGGGAAGCGAGTGGCCACCGCCCGCCCAGGCCGGAAATTTCGCCGACGCCGCCGCCCGGGGAACGGTTTCCACGATCATTCCCGGCTACGAAGATTCCTTCGAAAAGACCGCGCCGGTCGGCAGTTTTGCACCCAATCCCTACGGCCTCCACGACCTGGCCGGGAATGTCTGGGAATGGATCGACGAGTCCTTCAGCGGAGGCCAGTCGGAGACCAGCCTCTATTTCGTCCGCGGCGGCGGCTGGTCCAGTTCACAACAGAATGAACTCCTGACCTCCTACCGCAAGGCGCTGCGTCCGCAGTACAAGAAGGACGGCGGCGAACACGGCTTCCGCTGCCTCCTGGTGGATCACAACCGCTCGCCGGAGAGCAACTGACTGTTTGCTTTCCTCCAGG
>JAUIGT010000333.1 GCA_030432615.1 Verrucomicrobiia bacterium | reverse complement strand
TCTTGCGCGGCCCCCAGGCTCGGTGGGCTTGCTTGAGGCACACGATCTCGCATACGACCGACTCCGATAATTGCTCGGAATGGCTCAAAGGACGGCGGCTGTGATCTTCCATGCCCGCGATGCCCTCGACCACGAAGCGCTCTCGCCACTTGTAGCCGGTCTTCCGGCTGATGCCATATTCCTGGCAGAGTTGGCCAAAGTTGTCGCAGCTCAGTGCCTTCATCGCGAATTCAATGCGTTGGTCCATTTTTCGGGTCTCTTTCCAGGGCATCCGGAGTCTTCGCTCGCGACAGTTCCTGATGCCAAATTGTTACCCATGTTCTGAACCTGCTCTGTTACCTATGTTTTGAACCTGCACCACCGTGAACCGAGAACCGAAGCAACGACGATCCCCTCATTCCCGCGGTTCCCCATCCCGCTCCCCATCATAGTAATCGACCGTTTCCCGGAAGCACTTCCGATCCGGCATCGTGATCCACTTGTCGCTGTCCGGGTAGTAGCCGACGTCCGCGGGCACGTTGTTGGCGATCACCACGTAGGTCATCTCGGTGGTGGCCGTCAGCTGGTGGGGACATCCCGGGGGACATTGAAAAAAGTGCCCCGCCCGCAACGCCACCGTGTCCTCCCCGATCCGGGCCGTGCCCTCGCCCGAGAGGATCCAGTAGAACTCCCATACTGCCGCATGACTGTGGAACGGGAAATTCGCCTTGCCCGCCGGCAGCGTCACCTCCTCGACATCGAAGGGGGGCCCGCCTATCCAAGGCCCGTCGTCCTTCTCGAAACCCAAGGCCTGGGAGAAATTCCGACGACGAATCTCGAATCGTCCGCCCGGCGATTCACGGACGACTGGTTCGACTTCCTCGAGATGACGGAGATAGGGAGAAGAATGGTTAATGACAAACGAGTGGAAACAGGGAAACACGAAGACGGAAACGCAGCGCCGAAACGCCCCGCGGAAGACTCGACCCCAACGCCGCCGTACCCCAGGATAGAAACGCTCCCACCAACCTCCAGGAAACCCGTCCCCAGCATTCCAGCCCGCCTCCCCGTCACCCATGACCGCCTCCACCCATCCCAACACCGCCCCTCCCCTCGCCGACCGCGTCGCCCTCGTCACCGGTGGCGCCAAGGGCATCGGCCGAGCCAGCTGCCTCGAACTGCTCGCCGCCGGCGCCCGCGTGTTCTGCCTCGATCTCGATGAAAATGCCGGCACCGCCCTCGCGGACGAGACCGATGCCCCCGATCGCTTCCGCTTTCTCCCCACCGACGTCGCCCGCGCTGCGGAATGCGAGGCCGCCGTCGCCGCCGCGCTCGAGACCTGGGGACGCATCGATCTCCTCGTCAACAACGCCGGCATCCAGCCGATCGACAGCTACGTCCCCGCCCACGAACTGCCCGAACCGGTCTGGGATCGCATCCTCGACGTCAACCTCAAGGCCGCCTGGCTCATGGCCCGCGCCGCCCTGCCCGCGATGATGTCCGGAAAACGCGGAGGCGTCATCGTCAACGTCGCCAGCGTCCAGGGCCTGCAGTCGATGAATCATGTCGCCGCCTACGCCGCCAGCAAGGGCGGCCTGCTGTCCCTCACCCGCCAGCTCGCCCTCGACTACGCCGCCCACGGCATCCGCGTCGTCGCCGTCAATCCCGGCACCATCGACACCCCGCTCGTCGCCGAGGCCGCCGCCGCCCACGGCCTCGACCGCACCCAGGCCGAGCAACGCGCCGCCGAGGCTCACCCCCTCGGCCGCATGGGTCGCCCCGAGGAAATCGCCCGCGTCATCCGCTTCCTCGCCACCGACGACGCCAGCTTCCTCACCGGCGAATCCGTCAACATCGACGGCGGCCTCATGGCCAAGGGGGCTTGGGCGTGAGATGAGGTGGCGAACTCCCGTTTGTTCGAGTTTCGCTGTTTCTCATCAACCACCCACTTGGCTCTGTTCAAAAAGAGCCCACGGCATGGGATGTTCCAGGTCCCAGACACAGGAGATCGGACGCGATCCGTGGAATTCGGAAATCTCACCCTTTCCAAGAAAGGTGAAAGGCAACGTGACACCGAACTCTTTCTTCACATGGCGGGCAAAAACGAGAATCGTGTAGCCGAGCTCGCGATGGCGGGTGATTCTCTGTCCCGCCTGTGAGTCGGGCGTCGTGTTGTTCTGGGACTGCCAATGGATTCGCGTCCGGCTGATGGGGTAGTCCTCGTACATCGTCGAGGGCGAAAAATCGTTCTCGGATTTCTGGAAGGTCATCAGCAGGGCGAAAGTCTTTCGGTCCCGAAAATGCACCACTCCCGTCCCGATCTGCCCCGGACTCGAAAAAGAAGCTGAACCCATGAGCACGTTGATGTCGAACGGGGTGTAAGTCCCGTGCAATTCGAAGCCGAATTGATCGGCGTCTCTGGCGACGGGCAACTCTTCGGCGGCCCACTCTCCCACCTCCGACAAATCGGCGAGGAGATACTCTTGATCTGCGAGGGCCACCAAAGATTGCTCGACGGTGTTGGTCGCGTTCCCTGCCCCCGACCTCAACAGAAAGTGAAGTCGCAACTTCTCCTGATCTGAAAGATCGGTCAAATCACCTCCGGAGTCCGCGAACCGACGCACCGTTTTCAGAAACCGGGGAGCCCGGAGAAGCGAAGTACGAGTGATCCCATACCTAAGTGATTCCGGTTCTTTGACCGTCGCAGTTCCTTCCAAACCGGCCGCCACTTTCCACTGGGACCAGGTCTTTTTCGCTAGCAACTGGTGAGCCTCGTAGCCCGATTCGCGAACGAAATTTCCGAAAGTCGGTTCCAATCCCGTATCCTGTTCGAAGGTTTGTAGGCTTTCGGTAACCGCGACCTGTAGGTTCGAGTAGTGACGCTTGATGTTGGTGAGGACATGCTTTCGCGCCTGTTTTTCGAGATGAATCGAACAACCCGCCGGCAGGTGGGGAAAGTCGGCCTCCAGTTCGCGATCGACCCGAAACCGCCGACCGGGCAGGAGCGCCTTGAATTTGCGATCGACTCGGTAGCGCCGGTGCATCTGCCCAACGAGATCCACCACGGTCAGGCTCTCCTTCTCCGGGGCGTGCCGAAGTCCTCGCCCCAGCTGTTGCAGGAAGACGGTCAGGCTGTTGGTCGGCCGTAAAAAGACGACCGTGTCGATCTCCGGGATATCGACCCCTTCGTTGAAAATATCGACAACGAAGAGAAACGGAAATTTTCCGTCCCGAAATTCCCGAACGGTGGCTGCCCGCTCGGCGTCACCCGTCTTTCCGTGGAGCGCCCGACTGGAAATCCCGACTTGGTTGAATCGTTCGGCCATGTATTCCGCATGCGAGATCGAAACGCAGAATCCCACGGCCCGGGCCCGGCTGCAGTCCCCATGGTAGGTGTCCAGCGCCCGAAGGATGGCATCGACACGCTGATGGGCAACCAAGTCGGCGCCGGTGTAAACCTTCTCCAGTTCCCGGGCATCGTATTTGCCGGAACGCCAGAACCGATCGTCCGCCAGAGAGACCGGATCGCTCACCGCGAAATAGTGGAAAGGACAGAGCAGTTTCTCCTCCAGGGCGTCCGGAAGCCGGATTTCGGCCGCGAATCGCCCACCGAAGTCGGGCAACAGGCTTTCCCCATCCATACGCTCGGGAGTCGCTGTCAGTCCCAGCAGGATCCGGGGCCGGAATCGCTCGAAGAGTGCACGGTAGCTTTCCGCGGTTCCGTGGTGAACCTCGTCGATGACGATGTAGTCGTAGTAGCCTTCGCCGAGTCGATCCCACAGCCGGAGGTTCGAGAGACTCAGGTTCGAGCAGAAGAGATGTTCGAATTCGGCTGCCTGATGGTGGCCGACCTGCATTTCGCCGAAGTTCGGGTCCCTCAGGACCGCCTGAAAGCAGGCACAACTCTGCTCCAGGATTTCCTTTCGATGAGCAACAAAGAGGAGCCGGGCTGTTCGTCCCTGCCGGATCGCCTCCTGCCGAAACCGGGCATAGTCGAAGGCCGCCACCACCGTCTTTCCCGTGCCGGTCGCGGCGACGACCAGGTTCCGGAATCGACCGTGCACCTCACGCTCTTGCTGCAAAGACTCCAGGATTCGTTCCTGAAAAGCATGGGGCCGAATGTCCGCGAAAAACGCCGTCGTGAGCCCCGCCTTGCGATCCCGAGCCGTCTTGATGGCTTTCCGGAACCGCTCGGGCTCGGCCCGGTCGAAGGGCACGAATTCGGACGAGTTCCAGTAGGTCTCGAACTCGGCGAGGAACTTCTCGAGAATGTGGGGCAGATCCTGGTTGGTGACCTTCAAGTTCCACTCCAGCCCGCTGGTGAGAGCCGGCGACGAAACGTTCGCCGATCCGATGTAGGCCGTGGAATAGCCGGACTCGCGATGGAAGTGATAGGCCTTCGCGTGCAGGCGCGTGCGATCGGTATCGTAGGAGACCCGGATCTCCACGTTGGAAAAAGCCGCCAGCCGTTCGACCGCTCGGGCCTCGGAAGCCCCCATGTAGGAGGTGGTGATCACTCGAACCGCGACCCCGCGCTTCTCCGCTTCTTCCAAGGCCGGAAGGAGAAGGCGAAGCCCCGACCAGCGAATGAACGCGACCAGGAAATCGATCCGGTCGGCCGAATGCATTTCCTGAACCAACTCGTGATCGAGACGGGGGTCACTCTTCGCGCCCGTAAACAGCGAGCTTTCCCAGATCGGGGTCACCGGTCGTGGCAGGCTCGTCTTGCCCATCGCCTGAGGAGTAATCTCGGTGAGCACCCCGCCTTGGTATTCGCCACCCACCAGGTTGCGTTTTCCCAGGTGATCGAAGCCCCCCTCGCGACAGAGGTGGGCGATAAGGGAATTGCATAGGGCCCGGCGCGTTTCGAGCGTTTCCGAATGGCGGAGCGCTTCCTCGATGGCCGCGGTGAGGAATTGCGCAAAGCGGGCCGGCGACTCCGCCGCATCCAGCTTCTTCACGATGGACCGGAGTTCCGGGTGCGCGTCCAACAGCTCCCGTGTCTCGCGATCGATCAGCCGATCATAGATGCCCTCAGGGAGTCCCATGTTCACGGTCCAGGAGATTCAGGTATTCCCTGAGAATCGGCTCATCCGCCTCGGCGAGATCCATCTCGAGCAGAGCGCGAGGTTCCAGCCAGGTGATCTCCGAATGTTCCAAGGCTTCCGGTTCGCCGGATACGATCGTGCAGCGGTACGGAATCAGTTCGATACTCCCTCCGGGGTAGGAATGAACAACCGGCGAAAGGGCTTGTCCCACTTTCACTCGGCAACCGAGCTCTTCTTCGATCTCGCGTTGAAGGCAGCTTTCGCTGCTCTCTTCGGGATCCACCTTTCCGCCGGGAAACTCCCATTTCCCGGCCAGCGCCTTCCCCTCGGGCCGCCGTGCCAGAAGCACTCGTCCGGCACGCTCGATCAAGGCGCAGGTAACGGGAATGGCAGACATGGGCGGAGGCTAATCAAAGACCGGGATTCCCGCAAAGGAGAGTTCGGGATTCAATTCCACAGCCTTTCCATTCTCCACTGAACCGCCTCCGTGCTGGGAGCATACGCCTCGTCCCTGGGCGGCAGGAGGCGTTCTCCTTCCAATCCGACCAGTTCACTTTCCCCTTTCGATCGGCGAGCTTCCAGCCGATTCGAAACTCGCCAGAATCCTTCGGGTGTCGGCGTGATGAGATGTCGGTCAAACGCCCAATGATGATTCTTGCAGAGGGCAAACCCATTGGTCGGATGATCGTTCCGCGACTCGGAGAACGGGATCAGGTGGGCCGCATCGACGATGGTGACATCATTCGGCAACCGAAGTCGGATCCCACAGGCGACACACTGGTAGTCATAGGTCTCGAGAATGAGATGTCGGAACGCCGCGTCCCTTCCTCGGGAAGGCACCGCCGGCTCTTCCTGCAGTCGGCAGGTGTCGCCCGGCCTGATCAACATCGTCCGCTTGTCGGGAAAATAGCGCGAAATCAGGGCATCGCGAACGACTTCACGCTTTACGGGATCAGTGAGCAACGTGAAAAGCCGCGGTTCCAATTCCACGTGAAAGAGGCCAGTTGCCAGGTCACCGAGGCGCGGAGGGTTGCTGAGGCCCGCCACCAAATCCTTGTGCGCTGGCTCGGCAACATGGCGCCAGAATTTTTCTGAACGCAGATAGAAGAAAGGGTTTTCCGGTGTCGGCTTGTCGTTGGCCGCCCGCACCTTCTCAAAGATTTGTGAGAACTGGTCCCGTAATTCATCCGACCAACAGATTCGATTCTCGCGGATTTTACCCGCGTCCATCAGGTCCAACACCGCCAACAACATGACCGGTTTGTGGGGCCTTTCGTGACGCTCTGATCCTTGGCCGATCACCCCGACGCCCAAGTTGTAGAGTTGATCCAAATACCGTTCCAGAATTCCCAATTTATCGCTCGAGTGGCTCATCTGTGTGGCGAAGATCGTGGCAGGGGGCTCGCACAAACGTTAGACCGAATAGCATTCAGGTCGATCAAAAATGATGTCCCGATCTTCCGGACCTTTCAGAACTGGTCCACCACTTAGCCGGAGCCGACCGTTTGACTGGAGTCCGTTGCGCTAAACCATCTATGCGGCCAGCCTCGCTGCGCTTGGAATATTCTCGGCCGCGATCCGCGCGGCGAGGAGCGTTCGAACCTTCGGTCCTCGTCCGACACTTGGCTGGAGCCAACTGTCGGACTCGAACCGACGACCGGCTGATTACAAATCAGCTGCTCTACCAGCTGAGCTAAGTTGGCGTTTTCCAGGCAGGACACCGGACCAGAGCGGGACCAGTGACGAAGGGTGGAAAGGTATCGCTTTGGAGCTGGCTGGCAAGCGGGGGTTTTGCCGGGTCGGGTCACACGGTGCCGAAGTAGCGATCGCCGGCGTCGCCGAGGCCGGGGACGATGTAGGCGTTCTCGTTGAGGCCCTCGTCGATGCTGGCAGTGAAGATGGGGATGTCGGGGTGCTGGCGATGGAAGGTCTCGATGCCCTCGGGCGCGGCGATGAGGGCGGCGAACTTGATGCGGGTGGCGCCGGCGGCCTTGAGCTGGGCGGCGCCCTCGGCACTGCTGTTGCCGGTGGCGAGCATGGGATCGACGAGGATGACGTCGGAGTCGGCCAGATTGGGCGGAAACTTGGAGTAGTAGCACTGCGGCTCCAGGGTCTCCTCGTCCCGATAGAGCCCGATGTAGCCGACCGCGGCCTC
>JAUIGT010000332.1 GCA_030432615.1 Verrucomicrobiia bacterium | reverse complement strand
TGCGCGACGGTGTCTTCCAGGTCATCGCCACCGACGGCGACACCCGGCTCGGCGGCGACGATCTCGATGCCGCGCTCGCGGATTTTCTCAGGACGGAGCTCGGCCTGCCGGAAGAACTCACCAGCGAACAACAGGCCACCCTGTTCGCCGAATCGCGACGCACGAAGGAAGCACTCAGCGACGCCGAATCGGTCGAGGTCCGGCTCCCGTTTTTCCACGATGGTCGGAGTTTCGAGCGCGAACTGACGCGTGCCGAGTTCGAGAAAATCGCGAAGCCAATCATCGAGCGCACCCGTCCGCATTGCCTGCGGGCCCTGGGAGCGGCGGGTTGCCTCGACTCGACAGGGTCGGGTCCGGGATCCAACCCTGTGGTGTCCGGGCTCGACCGGGTCATCCTGGTCGGCGGCAGCAGCCGGATTCCGCTGGTGCGCGAGGTGGTGGAGCAGACCTTCGGCATGGCGCCCGACCTCAGCCAGCATCCGGACGAGGCGGTCGCGCTCGGCGCGGCGATCCAGGCTGGGATTCTCTGCGGTCGCGTCCGCAACGTGGTCCTTCTCGACGTGACCCCTCTCTCGCTCGGGATCGAGACCTTCGGCGGGCTCATGAACGTGATCATTCCCCGCAACACCACCATCCCGGCCAAGGCGGGCGAGCTGTTCACCAACGCGGTGCCGAACCAGGAGTCGATGCTCGTGCGCGTGCTCCAGGGCGAACGGGAAATGGCGCGCGACAACTGGGAGCTGGGGCGGATCGAGATTGAATTCGCCCCCGGCCCCAAGGGAAGCGCCCGGGTCGGGGTGCAGTTTTCCCTCGATGAGAACGGCATTCTCACCGTGCTCGCCCGCGACACGGCGACCAACACCGACCGTGTGCTCGAGATCCGCGACGCCGCCGTGGACGTCGATGACGATCGGGTCGAGGCCATGATCTCCGAGTCGGTCGATCACGCCTTCGACGACATGAACGAGCGGGTCTGGACGGAGGCGAAGCTGAAAAGCGACGAGCTGCTGCCCGCCGTGGACCAGGCGCTCGCCGCCGCCGGCGATGCCCTCGACGAAGCCGAACTCGCCACCATTCGCGAGGCCGCCGACGCCGTCCACACGGCGCTGGAGGACCCGGCGAAAAACGCCACCGCGCTCAAGCAGGCGAACCGGGCGCTCGATGACGCCACCGAGGCTCTCGCCGCGATTCTCGTCGAGCGCGCCATGGAGAAGGCGCTGGGCTCCCAGCTGGGTGACTGAACGGGGAAGCCCGAGCGCCCGGAAAACCGGGGGTTTTCGTCACTTTCCTGTCACAATTCCGTTCCGCGTTTTCAAGAAGGGACAAGGATTGACTCCGGGACCGCACTCCCGGTATGTTTCCTGTCCGCCCACCCCCGGGCTCCGGGATTTTTTCCCGCCACATCCTTCCACGCTGGTTCCCCCCTGACCACACCATGTCTCAAGAAATCACCCTCTTGGAGAAGGCCCTCGCCGTCGCTCCCGACAACTGGGCCGTTCGCCGTTCCCTCGCCGCCCAGCACGCCCAGGCCGGAAACGCGGAAGCCGCCGCGAAACTGATGGCAGAGGCTCCCGAGATTCCCGCCGAGGAAAAGGACCAGGTTTTTGCCGCCCAGCTGATGGCCGAGTCCCACCCGGACAAGGCGCACGAGTTGCTCGACGCCTTCCTCGAAGCCAATCCGGCGAGCGGCCAGGGCCACCTGCTCAAGGGCCGGCTGTATCGCGCGGAGGGAGACAAGGCCAAAGCGGAATCGCATTTCAAGGTGGCCGCCGTTCTCGATCCCGCCATCGACATCGAAGGCGAACTCGCGACCGCGCGGGAAGAATCGGTCGCCGTCGTGGAAGTGACCGACGATTCCGATGACAACGAGGCCGTGGCCGTCGCCGTGGAAGAGGCCGCGAAGAAAAGCGAGGAGGAAGCGACGCCAGCGCAGCCCGCCAAGGCGGTGAAGGCGGAGCCCGAGGCGGAAGTCGCCCCGGTCATTCCCCCGGCCGTTCCCCTGTCCCCCAGGCCCATGGCTCCGCCCTCCCAGGCTTCCAAGCCCGAGGAGAAGGCGGAATCGCCCGCCCCGGCGCAGCCCGTTTCCGTCGAGAACGAGGAGACGGACGACGAACCGGTGGTGGCCGTGGCGGTGGCCGACGACGAGGAAGACGAGGGCGAAGCGGTGGTCTTCGTCGACGAGGACGGAGAGGAGCACCACGGCGAGCGCGCCTTCATCGTCGGCGAAGGCGAAATGGTGCACGCCCACGACAAGGAGCCCGACGCCAAGGAGAAGCTCTCCGCCATCGCCGTCGCGGTAATCGTTCACGTTCTCATCGCCTTCGCCCTCGGCTGGCTGGTGATCGCCCTGCCGCGCCCGCAACCGCCGCAGATCACGGCCACGGCGATGGCCGACACCGGCGAGGAGAGCATGGAGAACCAGACGGTTACCCGGATGCAGCAGAAGACGGCCTCGGCGGTGACCTCGGCTCAGCCGGTGGTGAGTGTGGAGTCGTTTTCCTCGGTGGCGATTCCCGACATGCCGGACATGACCGCCGATCTATCGATGGTCAGCCTGTCCGACGGCGACACCGGTCTCGGCATGTCGATGAGTGGCTTCGGCGATGTTTCCAACATGGGCGCGATTCCCCCGGCAATGCGTTCCCGCTGCAGCATGTCCCAACGCATGCAGCGCCTGCGCGAGAGCGGCGGTGAGGACCGGGCGGAGAAAGCGGTGCGCAACGCCCTCGAGTGGCTGGCCAAGCAGCAGAACGAGAACGGTTCCTTCGGCAAGAAATACTACTGCGCGATGTCGGGCCTGAGCCTGCTCGCCTTCCTCGGGCACTGTGAAACGCCGGAGTCGCCCAAGTTCGGCGAGGCGGTCGTCGGAGCGGCGATCTACCTGATGGAGGTTTCCAAGAAGAACGACGGCTACATGTGGAACGGCGAGGGAGGCAATCACAAGGCCTACGAACACGCCATCGCCGTCTACGCCCTGTGCGAGCTCTACACCATGACCAAGGAAAGCGGCCGCCCGGTGCCGGGCCTGGAAACGGTACTGCGTCGCTCCGTCGATCACATCGTCGACGGCCAATGCGACATGGGCGGCTGGGCCTACGGCTATGCCCAGACGAAACGCGAGGACATGTCCGTGGCCGGTTGGCAGATCCAGGCGCTGAAGGCGGCGCACAATACCGGCAAGAAATTCCCCGGGGTCGATCGCGCCCTCGACAAGTCCATGGAATACCTGAAGAAGATCCAGGACAGCGCCGGCGCCTTCAAATACACGCCCGATCAGCCCAACGGCAAGCCGACGCTCACCGGCGCCGCCCTGCTCGGTATGCAGATCTGGGACGAGATGGACTCTCCGGAATACAAGAAGGGCATGTCCTACCTCAGCGGCAAATACGCCAACCCAACTCCGGGCAACAATTTCTACGCCCCCTACTACAACACCCAGGCCTTCTTCCTCCACGGCGGCAAGGAGTGGGAGAACTACAACAACAAGTTCCAGGCGAAACTGCTCGACGCCCAGAATCCCGACGGCTCCTGGACCAAGCCCGGCATCGGCGGTCACGGCGCGGAGGATTCCCACATCATGAACACCGCCTGGGGCTGTCTCATGCTGGAAGTCTACTACCGCTACCTGCCCACGACCGACAAGGTCGAAGGCCTCAAGGCGAAGTAGGGAGACGCCGTGCATTCTGCTCTGCTTCGCTGCCGTTTGATTCCCTCCCCCGATCCCTCTCCTTTCCCCCCTCCCCCCTCGATGAACGCGGTCGAAAAACTTCTCAAGAAAGGTCTCGATGCCGAGCCCGAAGACTGGTCGGTCCGGCTGGAACTGGCCGAAAAGCTGGCCGCGCGCGGAGCCGGTGACGAATTCGACCAGGTGCTGCGCGAAGCGCCCGTGGCCCCCGAGAACGAATCGCAGGCCCACCAGGTGGTCGATCTCGCCAACCGCTGCGACCGTTGGGAGGGCCTGAAACAGGTGCTGGCCCTGTTCGCCGCCGGCCACCCGAATTCCTCCTGGGGCCGTCTTGCCTACGCGCAGACCCTGCAGCACACCGGCGACTCCGCCACCGCGTTGACCCACTATCGGCACGCCCGCCGCCTGGACGAATCCCTCAGCGACCCCGCGCTCGACCAACTCCTGGCCGAACACGAGGCTCGGGCAAAAGCGGAGGCGGAAGCCGAGGCCGCCGCGAAGGCGAAAGCCGAAACCTCGTCCGCCGCGGAATCCTCCCCGGTGGTTCCCCCGGCGCGACCGCTGCGACCGCCCGGCGGGCCGAAGACCGAGGCACCCGAATCCGGGAAAGCGGCGGAGGAGATCGCCGTGGCTCCCGCCGACGACGAGGAAACCGAAGCCGCAGAACCGGTCGCCGTGGTGGCGGTGGATGACGGGGACCACGACGGAGACGCCTTCGTGGGTTCCGAGAGTGGCGGCGAACGTTCCTTCATCGTCGGCGATGGCGAGATGGTGCATGCCCGCGACAAGGAGCCCGACGCCAAGCAGAAGGTATCGGCCATCACGGTCGCCATTCTCGCGCATGTCGTCATCGCCCTGCTCCTGGGGCTTTACGTCGTCGCCCAGCCGAGGCCGAACCCGCCCCAGATCACGGCCAATGCGGTCGCCAACCTCGATGCGGACCAGCTGGAGCAGAAAGAGATCAAACGGGTGAAGCGCGCCCCGGTCCAGACGGCCAGCGCCCAGATGCAGGTGACCACGGTCACGGCGGCGTCCTCGGTTTCCATGCCGCAGATGGACACCACCATGACCACCTTCGATCCCATCGGCATGGGCGACAATTTCGGCGCCAGCATGTCCTTCGACATGGGTGAGGACGGCGGCATGGTCTCCTTCTTCGGGGCCAAGTCGATTTCCAAGAAGGTCGTGTTCGTGGTCGACTTTTCCGCCTCCATGAACGGGGCCAAGGACAAGCTGATGCGCAAGGAGTTGGCCAAGTCCATCGAGGCCCTGCCCAACGGGGTGCAGTACCAGCTGATCATGTTTTCCGGCCCCGCGTGGTACGCCGGACAGGAGACGACCAAGGCCAAGAAATACGAGGACGGAAACATCGCCCACATCGTCAAGGACGGTCGCGACGAGTATGTCTGGTACGAGGGCTGGAGCGAGAACGAGCGCCATGGCGGCGGCTCGAAGACCGCGCTCTATCACTACTCGGAGGGCGAGGACAAGCTGCCCGAAGGCGAATACATCACCGCCACCCGGGCGAACATCCGCAAGACGCTGCGGCAGATCGACGACACTCCCCTCTCCTTCGGTACGGACTGGCGCTGGCCCCTGCGCATGGCCATGAACATGGAGCCGGACACCATCTACTTCATGACCGACGGCGCCTTCGGCACCGGCAAGGGATTCAAGAAGGAGGACATGATCAAGGAACTGCTCCGCTACAACAACCAGCACGGCCGCGCCAAGATCAACACCATCTGCATGATGGTGCTCCAAGCCCGCCAGGAGCTGGAACAACTCGCCGACGGATCCCGGGGCGAATTCACCCTCGTCCTCGAAGACGGGACCGTCGTGCGCGGCAAGGAACTGGACAAGTTCGGGAAGAAGTAGTGAGTTGAGGGCATGTTGTCCCACCCTCCCGCTTCCCTGTTCCGCCTCGCGGCGGCCATCGTCCTGGCCACCTTCTCCGCCGCCGGTCTCGCGCTCGCCGACGACCGACCCAACCTCCTGTTTCTTTTCACCGACGACCAGGCCCCGTGGGCGCTCGGTCGGTCCGGAGATCCCAACGCGAGCACGCCGAACCTCGACAAGCTGGCCGGGGAGGGCGCCTACCTGACCCGCAGTTTCACGGTCACGCCGGTCTGCTCGCCGAGCCGGATTTCCCTGATGACCAGCCGCTACGGGACCGAGGTCGGGATCACCGACTGGATCAAGCCGAGGGACCGCTTTTTCCAGGACAACCCCGAGGAACAACCGGGCATCGATCCGGCCATGCCGAATCTCGCCAACACCCTCGCCGCCGCCGGCTACGAGACCGGGCTGGTCGGCAAGTACCACATCGGGGAGCGGCCCGAATGCCACCCGACCAAGGTCGGTTTCGACTACTTCATGGGCTTCCTCGAGGGGGGAACCACGCCGGAAAATCCGAAGCTCGAGAAGGACGGCGAATACCAGTCCTTCGAGGGTCTGACCACCGACATCCTCACCGATCACGCGCTGGAGTTTCTCGAGAAGAAGCGCGAGTCGCCCTTCTTCCTGGCGGTGCACTACCGCGCGCCTCACACCCGGTGGCTTCCCGTCGCGCCCGAGGACTGGGCACCTTTCGAATCGATGGATCCCGAACTGCCCCATCCCGACTATCCCGGCCTCGATGTCGAACGAGCCAAGCGCATGATGCGCGAGTACCTGGCCAGCACCCGCGGCGTCGATCGCAACGTCGGGCGCATCCTCGCGAAGCTCGACGAGTTGGAGCTTTCCGACGACACCATCGTGGTCTTCACCGCCGACCACGGCTACAACATGGCCCACAACGGCATCTGGCATAAGGGCAACGGCCACTGGCTGCTGAAGAAGGAAGCGCTGCCCCCCGCCACCGAGAACATTCCCAAGGGACAGCGACCGAACCTCTACGACACCTCCGTGCTCGTACCCACCCTGGTCCGCTGGCCGGGCGTGATCGAAGGGGGTGCGGTCATCGACCAGACCGTGTCCAACCTCGACTGGTTTCCCACCTTCGCCGAACTCGCCGGCGCCGAGGTTCCGGAGGGCCTGCGGGGACGCAGCCTCGTTCCGCTGTTGAAAGGGGAGGCGTCCGCCGACTGGGAGAACGAGATTTTCCTCCAATATTCGACCAAGCACCAGAGCCAGACCCACATGCGCGGCTGGCGCTCGAATCGGCACAAGCTGATCCGTGATTTCCTCAATCCCGAGCGCGACGAGTTCTACGATCTCCAGGCCGATCCCGAGGAAACGACCAACCTGATCGGGAAACTCGATGCCGAGCAGAAGGCGGTCGCCGCCGAGTTCGACGCCAAGCTTCGCGCGCGGATGAAGGAGATCGGCGACCCCGCGCTCGAGTTGGCTCGCTGAGGCGCCGCGTTCATTCGTCCTCACCTCTTCCGCCGCTTTCGACTTCTCGCTCGTGCGCGTCGCCCTGTTCATCCCCTGCTTCGTCGATCACTACTTCCCCGGCGCGGGCATCGCGATGGTGAAGGTGCTGGAACGGCTCGGTCA
>JAUIGT010000331.1 GCA_030432615.1 Verrucomicrobiia bacterium | reverse complement strand
CGTCCTTTTCTCCCACTCATGAAAAAACACCACCTGCTCCTCTTCCTCCTCGCCGCCGCACTCGTACCCCCGCTCTGCTGGGCTGCGGACAACCTTCCGGCCGTCATCGATCCCGCGGAAGCCGCCAAGGATCCCGCCTTTTCCCTCCAGGGCGAATACACCGGGACGGTGAACGGCGACAAGGTCGGCGTCCAGGTCATCGCACTCGGGAAGGGTGAATTCGAAGCCGTGCTCTGTCCCGGCGGCCTTCCCGGCGATGGCTGGAACGGCGAGAAACCACGCGACCGGGTGCAGGCGAAGGTCGCCGACGACGGTTCGGTGACCTTTTCCAAGGACGAATGGACCGGCGTGCTCAAGGACGGAAAGATCACCGTGACCAACAGCACCGACGCCTCCCTGCAGGCCACCCTGGAACGGATCGAGCGCGAGAGTCCCACCCTCGGCGCGGCGCCGCCGGAAGGAGCGGTGGTGCTGTTCGATGGCACGAAGGAGACCGCGGAACAGCATTGGAAGAACCCGAAGCTCTTCGACGACCTCCTCGGCCAGGGCGCGCTATCCACGAGCGAGTTTCAGGATTTCATCCTCCACCTCGAGTTCCTGCTCCCTTGGAAACCCGAGGCCCGCGGCCAGGCCCGCGGCAACAGCGGCCTCTACGTGACCGGCCGCTACGAGGTCCAGATGCTCGACAGTTTCGGCCTCGCCGGAAAGGACAACGAATGCGGGGGTATCTACAAGGTCGCGGAACCGAACCAGAACCTGTGCTATCCGCCCCTGCGCTGGCAGACCTACGACGTCGAGTTTACCGGGGCCAAATTCGACGCCGAGGGCAAGAAGACCGCCAACGCCGTCATCACCGTGAAGCACAACGGCTACCCCATCCACGAGAACCTGGAGATCCCCGGCCCCACCGGCGGCGCCCGCAGCAAGGACGAGAGCGGTCCCGGTCCCGTCTTTCTCCAGGACCACGGCAATCCCGTGCGCTACCGCAACATCTGGGTGGTGAAGAAGTAGGCGCGCCGGTTCGAAAGCCCCCCTCTTCGTCCGGCACCCGTCACGGTGGAATTCGCCGCGCCGGGCAAGCGTTCGTCCGCTTGCCCTCCCGCAATCGCGCTCATCGCGAGGATTGCCATTCCGTCCGATTCACCGTCCCAATGTTCCCATGCGCAAAACCACCATCACTCTCGCAAGCCTGACCGTCCTCGCCGGCTCCGCCCTGGCGGACCCGCAACCACCGGAGGGATTCACCGCTCTCTTCAACGGCAAGAACCTCGACGGCTGGCACGGCAACAACCCCCACACCACCGTCAAGGCCGACGATCCGGAGAAATCCATCGCCGAGCAGCAGGAGGAATTCAAAGCGCACTGGTCCGTCGAAAACGAGGAACTGGTGAACGACGGCCACGGTCCCTACGCCACCACCGACAAGGACTACGGCGACATCGAGTTTCACATCGACTACAAGACGGTGCCGCTGGCCGACAGCGGCATCTACCTGCGGGGCACGCCCCAGGTGCAGATCTGGGACTACACCGAGGAGAAGAAGTTCAAGCTCGGCGCCGACCTCGGCTCGGGCGGTCTCTGGAACAACAGCGCCGGCACGGCCGGCAAGGATCCCCTGGTGAAGGCCGACAAGCCCTTCGGCGAGTGGAACGCCTTCCGCATCCGCCAGATCGGCGCCCGCACCTGGGTGTGGCTGAACGACCAGAAGGTGGTCGATGGAGCCATCATGGAGAACTTCTGGGACAAGACCCGGGAGACACCCCTGCCCGCGACCGGCCCCATTCATCTCCAGACCCACGGCGGTGAGATCCGTTGGAAGAACATCTTTCTCCGGGAGATTCCGACCGAAGAGGCCACTGCAATTCTGCGCGGTGATGACGCGGGTTTCACCTCGATCTTCAACGGCAAGGATCTGAGCGGGTGGACCGGTGCGGTCGACAACTACGAGGTCGTGGACGGCGCCATCCGCTGCCAGGCGGGCAAGGGCGGAACGCTCCACACCGAGGAGACCTACGGCGACTTCGTGGTTCGCCTCGAGTTCAAGGTGCCGCCCGGCGGCAACAACGGCCTCGCCATCCGCTACCCGGGCGAGGGCAACCCGGCCTACGCCGGCATGACGGAACTCCAGGTGCTGGACAACACCGCCGAGAAATACGCCAAGCTCGACCAGCGCCAGTATCACGGCAGCGCCTACGGCATGGTCGCCGCGCAGCGCGGATACCTACGTCCGGTGGGCGAATGGAACTACCAGGAGGTCACCGTGAAGGGATCGACCATCAAGGTGGAACTCAACGGCACCGTCATCCTCGATACCGATCTCGCGGACGTGAAGGAGTTCATGGGCAAGAAAGCCCACCCGGGCAAGGACCTCACCGAGGGTTCCTTCGGATTCGCCGGCCACAACGACCCGGTGATGTTCCGCAACATCGCCATCAAGAAACTCTGAGAACCCGGGCGAGAGCGGGTCCTCGGGCCCGCCTCTCCCTCTTCCGGCCCGGCGAAGACGACTCGGAAGAGTCGTTCCACGGGGCTTCAAGCGTCCGCATACTTCGGATCCTGCTGCATCTTCTCGATCAGCGCTTCGAGGTGGGCGATGTAGCCGTCGGCATCGACGCTGCTCTCCTCGGGCCGGCCGCGCACCGCGTAGAGCCAGCCATCGGTGTAGGGCGAACTGCGAACGATGCAGGCGTCGATCTCCAGCGCCGGGTTGCCGCCGGCGAAGGTCCCGTCCATGACGCAGTAGAGGTCGCTGGCCGCCTTGAATCCCTCCACGTAGCCGATCTGCTGACCGGAAGTCACGATGCCCCCCTCCTTGACGTCGTACTGCGCCTCCACCAACTCGCCCAGCATCCGGGTGGCGAACTTGGTGAACCCCACGCGCCAGAGTCCCGGCTCGCCCTCGTCCTCGGCCATCCAGTAGTGACTGAGCGAATAGCGAAAACCGGCCGGGAAACGGGCCGAGAAACGGGCGTGCTTGAAGCGAACGTATTCCATGAAACAGGGACTGAAGACGGGAAGCCCACAAACTTGCGCCGACGAGCCTTCCGCGCAACCCTTGACGCCGCCATGAACCCGACCTTCTCGTTTCGTTTCCCCCTTCCCTTCGCCGCCGTGGCCGGAGTCCTGCTGCTTTCGAGTTGCAGTGACTCCCCGGTTCCCGAACCCCAGGTGACCATCGAGGCCCTGGCTTCGCTGTCATACGGCGAACCCGCAAAACAATACGACGAGCGCGCCGATGTGAAGGTCGAGGTGGCGGCCGCGAGACTCGATGATCAGTGGGCGGTCGTGCGCGGGGTCTTCACTCCGGGCGAAGCGGGCTACCATCTCTACAGCAAGGATCTGCCGATGGAAGGCATCGAGGAGACCGGTCGCCCGACCTACCTCGAGATCACCGAAGGCGCCGCCCAGTCCGGCATCCTGCTGGCCGACCAGGAACCCCACGACTTCACCCAGTATGGCGTGACCCTGCCGGTCTACCACGAGGGGTCCGTGACTCTCTACCGCCTCGTTCGCCCCCGCGCCGGCGCCACCAGCGTCACCGCCGCACTCACCTACATGTCCTGCAGCACCGAGCTGTGCAACATGCCGATCGAAGGAGAGACGGTCGCGGTGGCGCTCCCCTGACTCGCCTCGCCGAGGAGCGGGCGATGTTTCCCCGCGGGAAGATTTGGGTTTACCTTCCAACCGAAACCCGGGTAAAGAGGAGTGGTTCGGCGCCCCCCCACTCCATGAACAGAACCGACTTCGACTTTCCGGAAGGCCACATTCCGCGGCGCGGACGCCTGATGGCCTCGGGCATCATTCTCGCCCTCATCGGTAGCCTGGCCTGCCTCAACGTTGTCGGCACCGCCTTCAGCATGTTCACTTTCGGCATGCTGCCCACTTCGGGAATGAGCCCCGACGAGGCGGCGGAATTGGAGGGGATGCGGAAGATGATGAGGATCACAAACACCATCAATCTTCTCTTCTACGGAGGCACCACCGCGTTCCTCCTGACCGTGGCGCTCGGACAGATCTTCCTCAAGCGCTGGTCGCGTCCCCTGGCCCTGATCATCGCCTGGTTGGGAGTCTATCTCGGCCTGTTCTCTCTCGCTTCCATCCTGGTGACCGGCCCCATGATGAGGGAAATGATGTCCGCCGACATGGCCATGCCGTCTCCGTCCCCGGGCGCGGGTGGCGCGCCCGCGCCGCCGGTTTCCACGGTCCCGCCTCCCGACGCGTTCTTCGGAATCATGATGGCGGTGATGGTGGCGTTCTTCTTCGTTTTCGGCGTTTTGGTTCCCATTCTCCTGATCTGGCTGAACTGGCATCGGGATGTCCGGGTCACGCTCGAATTCTGCGATCGGAAGGAGCGCTGGACCGATGCCTGCCCGATTCCGGTGCTGGGCATCTCGGTCTTCGCCTCCATCGCCGCCATCTCCTGTCTTGCCAGTCTCGCGATCCCCTGGGTTCCGTTCTTCGGTCAGGTCCTGACCGGAACACCGGCGCGGCTCTTCGTCGCCGCGGTTCTCCTCCTCCTGCTGTTTATCTCGTGGGCCACCTACCGGCGGATGCTGGCGGGATGGATCGCCGCCGTGCTACTCCTGCTGGCGGGCTTCGTCTCGACCTATCTCAGCCTGCCCTCGATGGACTTCGCCGATCTCTACCGGGAGATGGGAATGCCGAGCGATTTGGTGGAGCAGTTCGCGGGAGAAGACAGCCCTTTCCGGTCATTCCTTCAACCGAGCGGCCTCACCCTCGGACTCATGGTCGCGGCCATTCTTCCCCCGCTCGCCTACCTGCTCTGGGCGCTGCGATTCTTCCTCGGCCGGAATCGCGATTCCGCGCCCCCAGAACCCGCCTGAAGCCGCGGCAGTGGTGGTTGAGTTTTTCCGCGAACCCGCCTAAAATTGCACCGTCTCCGTTCACCGCTCATGGCCGAGTCGATCTTCACCGCCGAAGGCTACATCCGCCCCGCCCTGCTGCTCGCCGCCTATCGTGGCGGGCTTTTTCCCATGTCGCTGGATCACCGGGGCGAGATCGGCTGGTTTTCGCCGGACCCGCGCGGGGTGATTCCCCTGGACGAGTTCCACATTCCCAAGAGCCTGAGACGCACGCTCAGGAAGAACCCGTTCGAGATCCGGTTCAACAGCGCTTTCGGCGAAGTCATCCGTGGCTGCGCGCTGCGGGATACCACCTGGATCAGCCAGCGCATTCGCACCAGCTACGAGAAGCTCCACGAACTCGGCTACGCCCATTCGGTGGAGGCGTGGAAGGACGGACGCCTCGTGGGCGGGCTCTACGGGGTCGCCGTGGGCGGGGCGTTTTTCGGCGAATCGATGTTCAGCAAGGAAACGGACGCCTCCAAGGTGGCGCTCGTCGCCCTCGTGGAACGGATGAAGGAGCGCGGGTTCACCCTGCTCGACACCCAGTGGTCCACCTCGCACCTCGCCCGCTTCGGATGCCGGGAAATTCCCCGGGAAGACTATCTGCTCCAACTGGACGAAGCCCTCACGGTCGATACCTCGCTCGTTCCCTGAGCCGATTCCCTCCTGCAGCCTCTCCCATGCCCGCCACTCTCGTCATCACCGTCATCGGCCCTGATCGTCCCGGACTGGTGGAGTCCATCTCCCGGACCGTGAACGAGCACGGCGGGAACTGGACCCGCAGCCGCATGGCGCACCTCGGCGGGCAGTTCGCCGGCATGCTGCAAGTGACGCTGCCGGACGAGGACGCCGACGCGCTCAAGAGCGCGCTGGAATCTCTCGCCGACGAATCGCTGCAGGTGGTCATCGCCAGGGATGCGAACACCGGATCCGCGACGGCCGCGGACAAGATCGCGCTCAGCTTGGAACTGGTGGGACAGGATCGCACCGGTATCGTCCGGGAGATTTCGCGCATCCTGTCAGCGCACGAGATCAACGTGGAGGAATTGTCCACCGAGTGTGAGAGTGCTCCGTGGTCCGGCGAGTTGCTCTTCCGGACCGAGGCCAACCTGACCGCCCCGGAGTCGGCGGATCTGGATGCGCTTCGACAGGACCTCGAAGCCATCGCCCACGACCTCATGGTGGAAATCTCACTGCTCCGGCCCGCCTGAAGTGGCGGGAGCGGGAGCGGTCGGGCTCGCCGGTGCGGACTCCGTCTTTTCCGAACTTCCGTCGCTGTCCCCGACGTTCGTTGCGTTTTCGGGCGCTTCCAAGTCCGAGCCGGTCGCGGCCTGGCTCTCGGAATCGCCCGCCTCGACTCCGCCGCTATCGTCGAGAACTTCCACCGAAACCTCTCCTTCCACCTGCTCCTTCCCCGACTCGAGCGCGGCGCCTGTCAACATGGTGGTTACGAACGGCGCGATGAGAATGAAGACGGGCACTCCGATGAGTGACGCGAGAAGGATGAAAACTCCATGCCAGGTTCCCCCCTTCGAAATCGCCACGATGCCCAGGATGATGGCGATGACGATCGTCACCGAGCCGAGCACCCAGGCCACGAAACCGAGGAAGGGAATCAGAGAAATCCCGCAGGTGACCGCGAGTAGAACCCAACCGGCAATGACAGCGGAGCGGACTTCGGAGGCTCGTTGATCGGCAGCGGGATATTGCATGGTGAACCCACCCTACCAGTCGCCAGGACGATTCCGCGATGAGAAAAAACGGGCTGATTTGGAATCACCGGCGGAGCCAGTCCATTCACTCAGCGCTTCACGTTTCGCTCGATGGCGGCGAGGATCCGGCGGGACGCGGACTCGTTGCCCCCGACCCCGACCCTGATCTTCACCTGGGTGATCTTCGAATTGACCTCGTCCGGAGTCAGTTCGATACGAACCTTGCGTTCTTCCCAGTCGGTCGCGATCATCAGCGCCCCGGTGGTGTCACCGGTCCGGCTGATGGGCCGCAACCCCAGTTCCTTGGCCGCTTGATTGGTCGCATCGACCGCGCCGGCGATGTCGGTGGCCAGGTGCGATTCCAATTGTCCTTCCAGGTAGACGGCCGTACCCACGGCCGCTCCGATGAGCAGCACGGCACAGCTGGAGGAGGAAAAGGCACCGACCAAGGCAAGCAGGCCGGCGGCGAGAATACTCGTGAGACGTTTCATGACACGGAACGGATGGCGCGCGAAGTTATTTAAGACCGATTAGGAGATTGCCTTACTCCGCCGATTTCGTCAAACCCTCTTCGGTCGCGGAGGCAACCCTGTTGACTCGACAATCCGGGCGAATGTCTCCACGATCGCGCGTTCCC